>CBDUII010000155.1:0-6393 GCA_965367285.1 uncultured bacterium | reverse complement strand
TTATGGAAATGGTTGCTCTTTTTTAAAATGAGGGAACTTTTCCTGAAATCTTTCTTGATTTATTTTCCCGGTTATGCGAAAGTGTTTAGTTTAAATGAAATCCTCGCTCTAATTTTTAGTTAGGGCCTTTGACCGGGAGGAGGTGAAATAATCTGAAATACGAATCAATATTTATACTCAAACCATACCTACCTGACATGGATGAAACGATAAAAAAGGTTGAAGAACTGATCACAAAAAATGGAGGAAAAGTTCTTGAAACCGAACGCTGGGGAAAAAAACGGTTGGCCTATCCCGTCAAAAAGCATAAATATGGCTACTATGTATTAATCCGATTTGAGGCTCCGGCAAACCTTCTTAAGCCCCTTGAAAAATTCTACCAATTATCAGAGCATATTATTAAGTTTCTGACTGTCAAAGTCACCGAGTTTAAGAAACAAACCGATTTTGCTCCTTTACCGGAGAATGATACCAAAAAGACTCTTAATGTTTCAAAAGATAGCAGTCATACTGATAACAATCACAAATTAGAGAAAACAAATAACGGTAAAAAATCAAAAGAGGCCAATATAGGAGGCTAAACCATGGCAGGAGTTAATAAGGTATTTTTATTAGGAAATTTAACACGAGACCCTGAACTGAGATATACGGCCAACGGATTTGCAGTTGCCGGTTTTGGCATTGCCGTAAACAGAAAGTATAAGCAGGACAATGAATGGAAAGAGGAAGCTTGTTTTATAGATATTACGGTTTGGGGGAAACAGGCTGAGAGTTGTTCTGAACACCTGCACAAAGGCAGTTCAGCCTTTATTGAAGGACGGCTTAATTTTCGTTCATGGGAAACAGAACAGGGCCAAAAAAGAAGTAAACTGGAAGTCGTAGCTACCAACGTCCAGTTTTTATCCAGAACACCGAAAGATGACAGTGCTTTTGAAAGCAAGAGTGACTCTAACACTCAAGCGTCAGAAACAAAGCCAGAAACAGAAGGAGATGTTCCGTTTTAATCACGCTCTATTTATGGGGGTTTAATGAAATTTAAGAAAAAAAGAAGACCATCGACAAAAACTTACATGGTTGCTAAAGTATGCCGATTTTGTAATGAAAAAACAGATGGGATAGATTATAAAGATGTAAAAACCCTTCGCGCCATGATTTCAGATAGAGGCAAAATTGTCCCAAGACGCATTTCCGGCAATTGCGCTAAACACCAACGACTGGTAACCATAGCTGTTAATAGGGCGCGCAATATTGCCCTGGTGCCGTTTACCGCATAAGCGGCAAAGCCGCAACTAATTTACGATTGACGATTTTAGATTTAAGTTTACGGTTTATAAAGCGTATTTTTTTCATTCGTTAATCGATATTTGTAAAGCATAAATTTTTATTGTAATTCAATAGGTTTTATGAATTCCACCAGCAGTATAAATATTCGAGAGGTTGTATTCCCGGCAATTTTATCAATAGTTCTTTTTTCAGCAGCCATTTTCCTGCCTCCTCTGGGTATTCTATTCAGCATTTTCTGCCCTGTTCCCATTATTTTGGCATACCTCTATCGAGGCCAAAAAACAGGATTGATAAGTTCGATCGTTGTGGCAATTATATTATTCTTTTTTATAAATGCGCAGATAAGTCTTATCTTTTTTGTTGAATACGGGCTTATAGCCGTAATAATGGCAGAATCCATTCGCAGAAATTATTCTATTGATAAAATAGTGTTGTACAGTGTGGGGGCTTCTTTTCTGTTAGGGGGGGCGTTAATTTATTTCTTTCTCAGGGCTAAAGACATAAACCTGAGCTCTTTTATGGCCGAGCAAATAAAACAAAGCATGGCCACTTCTATGGATGCGTACCGCCAAATGGGAATTTCCAACAGTGAAATTGATAATATCAAACTATATTCAGAAAAATTGGCATCGGCTTTTGTAAGCTCCATTCCTGCCTGGATGATAGTGAGTTCCAGTATTGGCGTTCTTCTAAACTATGTGCTGGTAAGAATGGTCTGGAATAAATATATTGGAAATGGTTGTTACTTCGAAAGTATATCTCTTGAAAAGTGGTCTGCTAATGAATACCTGATATGGCTGTTTATCTTTTCCGGAGTAATGCTTCTCATGCCAGCGAAGATCCTGAATACCATTGGACTGAACTTCCTGATTGTTTCCCTGATGATTTATTTTTACCAGGGAATCGCTGCTGTCATATTTTATATGAGGAAAAAGACTTTCCCTTTATTTTTAAAGGTTATCATTTATGGCCTTATAATAATTCAGCCTTTATTGCTGCTTTTTGTAATTCTAATAGGAGTTTTTGATACATGGGCAGATTTTAGAAAATTAAGATATTCCGGTAATAACACTATATAATTTAACTGGAGGAAACATGAAGATAATTTTAAAAAATGATGTGGGAAATTTAGGCTCTTACGGCGATGAGGTAGAAGTGGCCGACGGCTATGGAAGAAACTACCTGATTCCCAAAGGGTTGGCTCTTCAGGCCACGACCCAAAATAAATCGATTATTGACCAAAAGAAAAAGATAATCGTGGCCAGGCTTGAAAAAGACAAAACAGAGGCAGAATCCATTGTTAATCAATTATTGGCTGAAGAAATTTGCTTTAAAAGAAAAGTCGGAGAAAGCGATAAGCTTTTTGGCTCTGTAACTTCCCATGATATTGCTGAATTTTTAAATGCAAAGGGATTCAATATCGATAAAAAGAAAATATTACTTGATGACCCTATTAAAAATTTGGGATCTTTTACGGTTTCCATTAAAATTCATCCGGATGTTCCCTGCACTTTAAGCGTTAAAGTAGATAAAGAAGAATAATTTCATGAAGCGGCGAGTCGCCGCAACCAAAAGGGCTTCCGCCCAGCCGACTAATAAAATCTTCCTGAAAAAAGAAGGTTTTATAGTGTAATAGTATAAGCCTGTCATTTTTTACTTGCTATTAAATACAAATTTAACTTATATTTTCCTATTCACTATCATACTTTTTCTTTTTTCATTTCTGTTCATTTTTGCGTTTCGAGAGCTATAAAAGAATTAACAGGGGTTAACATTCATTAGCAGGAGCAAACCAAATGCCTCAAACCGTCAGTTTAAAAAATAAAGTAAGCGCGAAAAATAAAACGATTGATGATATTTCCCTTCACAAGCTTCCCCCGTACAACCTGGAAGCCGAGCAATCTGTCCTGGGCGCTATTTTTAAAAGTCACAACGCTCTTCCCAAGGCGCTGGAGATAATCCAGGCTGATGACTTTTACCGCGGGTCTCATTATAAAATATTCAAAGCCATGGTTCAGCTTTTTAATATAAACGAACCTGTTGATCTTCTCACCCTCTCGGATAGGCTTAGAAAAAATGATGATCTCGAAGCTGTAGGTGGAGTGGAATATCTCAGTCAACTGGAAGAAATAGTACCAACCGCGGCAGCTATTACTTACCATTGCAAGATGATTCGAGAAAAAAAGATATTGAGAGAATTAATTAATACGGCTACTGAAATCGTTACAAAAAGTTATGAAGATAAGAGTGACGTCAATGCTCTTCTTGATGAAAGTGAAAAATCTATCTTCGAAATCGCAGGGAAAAAAACAAAAAAAAGTTTTGAGTCTATAGAAACAATCGTTAAAAAAAGTTTTGAGTCTATAGAAACACTTTTTGAGAGAAAAACACTCATTACCGGAGTTCCAACCGGTTTTACTAAATTTAATGAGATGACCGCCGGACTTCAGCGATCCGACTTGATTATCATAGCAGGCCGCCCCAGTATGGGCAAAACAACTTTTGCCATGGATATTGCCCGCCATGTAGGCGTGAAAGAGGATATCCCCGTTGCAATCTTCAGTCTTGAAATGTCTAAAGAACAGTTAGGGATAAAGATGCTGTGCGCTGAAGGGAGGGTCAGCTCAAATAAAGTAAGAACAGGATACCTTGCAAAATCGGATTGGCCGAATTTAACTAACGCTGCGGGAAAACTCTCTGACGCCCCTATTTTTATTGACGATTCTCCCGGTTTAACCGCCCTGGATATCAGGGCAAGGGCAAGAAGACTTCAGGCGGAACTGGATAAAGACCTCGGGCTTATAATAATTGACTACCTTCAATTAATGCGGGGTATGGGAAAAATAGAAAGCAGGCAATTGGAAATATCTGAAATCACACGGGCGCTTAAAGAAATGGCCAAAGAACTGAATGTCCCTGTTGTCGCTCTTTCACAATTGAGCCGCGCGGTGGAAAGTAGAGACCGAAAAATACCTCAACTTTCCGATCTAAGGGAATCCGGCTCCATAGAACAAGACGCGGATGTAGTCGTTTTTTTATTCCGTGAAGAAGTTTATAATCACGACACTGAAAACGCGGGAATAGCGGAAATTATTATCGGTAAACAGAGAAATGGGCCAATCGGCCAGTTCAAAGCTGCATTTATTAAAGAATACCCTCGTTTTGAAAACTATGCTGACACGGGTGACGAAGAAATTTAGTGAGCAGCTACGCGGAGATCAATCTTAAAGCCTTTTCACATAATCTCCGTTTCATAAAAAACCATTTAAAACCATCCACTAAAGTAATGGCTGTATTAAAGGCTAATGCCTATGGCCACGGTTCTGTAATGATTGCCCGCCAGGCAGAAGCAGACGGAGTAGAAATGTTAGGAGCGGCAAATCTTCGTGAAGCCGTCGAACTAAGAGACGCTGGAATTAAACTGCCTGTTTTGATCCTGAGCGGCATTACAGAAGATAAAATAAAGACTTTCCTTAACTACGATTTTTCAACAGTTATTTATTCAAAAGAAATTGCCGCTGCTCTCCATGCAGCCGCTAAAAGAAAGAAAAAAAAGATAAAAGTTCATTTAAAAACAGATACCGGAATGGGACGATTAGGTTTTAAGCCGGAAGAAATCTCTTCTTTTATAAATCAATACAATGGAACTGAATTTTTTGTTTTTGAAGGATTAATGACCCATCTGGCATCGGCTTTTAACAAAAATGAAAAGGCATTCACAAACCTGCAAATAAAAACCTTTCACGCGCTTGTTGAAAACTTAAATGCAGCAGGGATTTCTTTTCCGATCATTCACTGTGCCAACAGCGCGGGAATTATTGATTTCCCTGAATCACATTTTAATATGGTAAGACCCGGCATCGCCCTTTACGGAATTTCTCCTTTTGACGAAAAACGAAATGATCTGAACATTGAGCCGGTATTAAGCTGGAAAACCCGGATTATTCAAGTATCCCATATTCAAAAAGGAAAACCCATAAGTTATGGGGGAACCTTTGTAACAAAAAGGGACAGCGTTATCGCGACAATACCTGTTGGATATGCCGATGGGTACAGCAGGCTTCTTTCCAATAAAACCAGCGTATTGGTTAATGGGAAAGCAGCGCCGCAAATAGGCCGCATATGCATGGATTTAACTATGATTGATGTAACCGGCATTCCAGGTATTTCAGTTGGCGATGAAGTGGTTCTAATAGGCAAGCAGGGCATGAAGGAGATTCAGGCCAAAGACCTCTCCGAGAAAATCGGAACCATTCCGTATGAAATCCTTTGCGGAATAGGGAACAGAACAACCAGAATTTACACTTAGCTCAAAGTTGCGGGTTTTCAATGATGGTTTGAACTGTTTTTAAAAACTCGGGTTTAGGATCATCATATTGCAAACCATAATAGGTCAAACCATGAGGCGCGGGTCTGACCTGTCTGATTTTCCCTTTAAAATCAAGAGGTTCTTTTCCTTCTTTATATTCGAATGAAAGATGAATCATATCATTAACCTTATATCTACTACTTGTCATAACCCTGCATCCACCCTCACTCATATCCACAATACTCCCTTCTCCAACCGGCTTTAATGTCGACTTTCCGCCTTCTGTAACAACCCCCAATATAGCTGTCCAGAACGAAACAGAAATCCTTGGATGCTTCCTTACATTAACCCCCTGCAATTTTTCAGCAGGGTATGAAAGGCCAATGTGAGGTACTTTTTTGCTACGCAATCTGCACTCAAACTTATAAGCCAGACCCTCATCCGTTATACATTGCAGCGTGCATATGCTGTCCAGCATTGACCCGAGTATTGTTTGATCCGGACGCGCCAGGCGGACAAGGAATCCTTCTTCTTTACCTTCAACGCAGGTACTTGCGCAGCACGACCATTCCTCTCCCCTGTTTGAAACTCTTTCCAATTATAATCCAAACCCACCTCCCCAATCGCAATGCAATCATCCGCATGCTTCTCAATCCAAGCCAACTCCTCATCAACATCAAACTCTTTAACATCCCTCAAAAAACCCTCACTCTCCACAGTCTCAACCTCCTTAGCCAAAGCATCAATCGGGTACAAACCAAAACTAACCTTAACACAATCATACTTATCCGCCAATTCCA
>CBDUII010000154.1:0-6403 GCA_965367285.1 uncultured bacterium | reverse complement strand
TTCTGTTTCTTTTTAAGATCTTCAAGCCCCCGACCATAGGTTTCGATCTGAATTCTAAACCTACTGATTTCATCTTGAGCTTCTGTTATACTCTCTTCGTTTGTTTTGAGGGTTAACTGAATATCTTCATAAATAGATGGGTCCAGATTGGGATATTTTCTCAGCTTTAGAGAGACTGCAAGTTTTTTCTTTTCTAGTTCCCTAATATACTCTTCGGAAGAGGCTATTTTCTCTATCAATTCTGCTTCAGCACTCTTTATCTTATCGGGAATATCTTTTGTAGAACTCCCTTTCTCTAAGACGCCTTTTATCAGCATTGAACATCAAAGCCAACCTTTTGAACTAAAATCCTTCTTTAATCATATTCCTCTTTCTTTACTGCCGACATCCGTGCGTGAATTTCACAATAGATCACTTAGAGGGAAATTAAAGTTTACCACGCTAAAATTTAAAGGAACTTTTAACCAGTTGAAGAACATTCATCAGATGAAAAATTTTAAACTTTTCAAAGGTGAAATCAGCGCTGATAATGTAGATTTCAGAATTGGCCCGGATGGACTAATAGCTAAAAAAATTTCCGGAATCCTCGCATTTGATGGAGAAACCATAAAGCTTTCAAACATGTCCGGTGCATATAAAAATTCTACAATTTCAAAACTTTCAGGCATAATTTCAAAACCTTTTGAAGATCCGGCTATAGATCTATCGGCACATGCATCGCTACAATTGGAACAGATTCTTGAAACGCTATCACCCAAACCACCTTTTTTAATAAATCTTTGGAATTATGGAAAAATTAATGATATTTCAGGAAAAGCAGAAGTTCACATCCATTTGTCCGGTAACATAAAAAAACCATTGGAACTCAGGCACTTCGGGAATATAGAATTTAAAAATGTTGCTTTCACTCATAACGGCTTAGTTCATCATTTAAGTAATATCAATGGAAAAGTACGGTTTTACAGCCACCCCTCTTTAGTTCCCGGCAAAGACAAAGAGATGACGGACTTTTTACATATAATAGGAAAAAGTAATTCAGAAAAAGGAAAGTTATTTTATATTTCCAGATTATCCGGAAAATACGGACAATCTGAAATTATAAATATAACAGGAGCAATTTTGGAAAGCTCGACTCGACCATCATCAAGCCTGAAAATCGACATGGATGTTCTCCTGAATGAGACGCATCCAGTACTTCTTACCTATCTAAATGCAAATAATGCGTTCGAAGATTTCAATAACATTAATATTATATCTGGAAGAACCAAAGTGATAGTTCAGGTAAACAATAATTTATCTGAAATCAATAAATGGGATATTTCAGGAGGCTTGCAGTTAAATGATGTATCTGCGTCTCATAGTAGATTTCCTTTATTATTCTCAAAACTGAAAGGAAACATATTTTTTACAAAAAACAAACTTGAATGGAAAGGCCTTAATGGTTTAATTGGCAATTCAACTTTCAGTATAAATGGGAAAATGCTTGATTATAAATCAAAGAATCCAAAAATAGCTTTGAAGGTTAATGGCGATGCCGATCTAAAGGAAATTTTTAATATTTTAAATATACAGGAAAAAGAAAATTTTGTTTTGAATGGTACAATCGGAATCAAATTAAAACTCAATGGTGATTATAATGCTATTAAAACCACAGGGGAACTTGATCTGACAAAATCATCCTATCAGTATAAAAAATGGATTAAGAAAAGAAGCGGCCAAAAAAATACTTTCAAGTGGGAGGGGTTAATTGAAAAGCTTGATAAATTTTACTTTGATAAATTTGAGGCAACTTATGAAGGAAACAAAGTTTATGGGGCCGGAACAATTTCAAGCTTAATGGATCCCTATTTGGACATTAAAGTCAATACTGCTGATTTTGAGCTTGCAGACGCGGGGGAACTTATAGTCATTTTTAATAATAAGTCAACTTCGGGAAAGCTGTCAGCCACAGTCAATGTCAAAGGACATTTAAAAGGAGATAAAAGGCTCAAAATCATGGGAAAGGCTGCCATTAACAACGGAACTTTCAAGTTTGCTTTTTCCCCTAACGCTATTAGAAACATAAAAGCCGAATTTGACTTCAGCAATCAGAAGATTTCCATTAAAAACGCATCTTTATCCCTTGGCAAATCGGAGACTACTATAAAAGGAGAGATAATTGGCTTTGATAAACCTGTTTTTGCCTTGAAGCTGAAATCCAAAAACTTGGATTTAAATCAAATTCTACCCAAAAACATAAGATCTATTAATGAAATTAACTCTTTACTAAAAAATAGTCCATTATTTCTTGCAACTAATGGTAAAATTGATCTTGACGCCGAAAAAGGGGAATACCGTTTTTTAAAATTTCCCCACCTAACAGGGACCATCCGGCTAAAGAATGGGGTGTTTAGATTTGATCGAATGAAGATTTTTTTTGATAAAAAATACATTTCCGCGAATGCAAACCTTAATTTTATTTCTGATCATGGTCTTGATTTTTTTCTCAAGTTGCACGGTAAATCTTTCCAGGCAAATAAATTTGAAAATGTTTTCGGGCAATATTTCCAGGATAGTATTGCCGGCAGGCTTTCTCTGGCAACTCGTTTGAGGGGAAAAGGCTCTAACATGGAACAGATAATTCGATCATTATCCGGCAATTTGTCTTTACTTTTGATTAATGGTACTTATAATAAACAAAATTTAATTTCTGGAATTAAGCAACTTTTAGGCTTTGACTCTAAAATCACTGAAAATAACTTGCCTTTAACCGCTTCTACGGAATATGATTACATTAAAGGTGATTTTGTTATAAATAATGGAGTCGCAATAACAGAGAATTATGTAATTGATTATCCTAATCGCAAAACATATGTCATAGGCACTTTCTATTTGGGAAATAAGAAACTTGATCTTTCGGTTGGAGTTGCTCCCTGGCAAAACTTGTATAAGAAAGTGTCAAGAATTCCGATAGTGGGAACAATAGTAACAGGCGGTGACGATAAAAGTTTATTTATAAATTATTATAATGTGAAAGGCAAAATGGGATCTCCTGAAGTTAAAGCTGTTCCCCTGAAGTCATTGGGTAAAAAGGTAGTAAGTTTGTTCAAAGGGATATTCCAGACACCAAGAGAGATTTTTGCGCCGGCAAAGTAAAAAATGACAATAGAAGTAAAGCTCCCCGTGTTTCGGCACTTTACGCCATTCATCCCAGCCCTTCCGGGAGGGGTATTCTGGCGCGGTTTTTATGAAAGGATTTTAGATTGATGAATACAGAAGACATAAAAAGGATATACGCAGGCTATTCTAATATCTATGATTTTGTTTTCAAAAAGTTTTTCCACCCTCGTCATAAACATGTAATTAAACAGATGAATATCCGGCCTGATGACAAAATTCTCGATGTTGGAGTCGGTACCGGATTGGCCCTCCCTCTTTACCCGGATTACTGCCATGTAACCGGAATTGATCTTTCCAAAGAAATGCTCAACGAAGCCCATAAAAAGGTAAAAAAACATACTCTTAAAAATGTTACGTTAAAGCAAATGGATGCCATGGACCTTCAATTTAAAGACAATACTTTCGATCAGGTTATAACTGCTTTTGTTATTAGTGTGGTGCCGGACCCTGTAAGAGTTATTTCAGAAATGAAAAGAGTATGCAAAAAAAACAGTAACCTGATTATAATTAACCATTTTCAGAGCAATAATAAGTTTATGGCTAAAATAGAAGCTATGGTTAACCCTATTTGCAGAAAAATCGGATGGAGAACTGACCTGGATTTTGACTATCTGATTTCTGAAAGCAATCTCCTCGTTAACTACGAATACAAAATGAATAAATTCGACTTATGGAAGGTCGTAATGGCTGTTAATAATAAATGAATTTTGTTTCTCTTCCGGCGCTTTCTGAAATTCCTTTTATTACTCATGGTTTTACCCTTAGACAACTGGATACCGGGCAGGATTTTGACCTGAATTTACACGGTTGCAACCAAACAAATCACATAAAAAAAAATCTAAATAAATTAACCGAACTTATTGGTTTCCCCTCGGCCCCTGTAATTACATGCCGCCAGGTTCATCAGAATAAAATTATCAAAGTAGACCTTCTGGAAAATACTCCCCAGGAAATAAGAAAAATGCAAGGGGACGGCCTGATTACAGACCAGCCTAATGTCATTCTTGCTGTTTTAACGGCTGATTGTCTGCCAATTCTGCTAATAGATGAAAAACAAAAAGTAATTGCAGCTATTCATGCCGGCAGGAATGGAACCATGATATCTATAGTAGAGAAAGCGATTGAAAAGATGGAATCACTTTTTGGTGTCGTACCGGAAAATTTACTTGCCGGCATTGGTCCCGGAATAAAAAAGTGCTGTTATGAAGTTGATATATTAGAAAACAATATACAGCAAATTAAAGACAAAGGAGTTTTGAAAAAAAATATTTTCACCATTGATCAATGTACTTCCTGTGAAAATGATATTTTTTTTTCCTATCGCGCGGAAAAAGGGGAAACAGGGCGAATGGTTGGGTTTATAATGATAAAAAATCAGTGAATGAAAAGAATGATTATTGCTGATATAGTTTTATGAATTTCCAAAAAATGATTACAAATAAAAATCAATCTATTAGTTTTTTGAGAAAATCATTTGAGTTTAAAGAATAAGACTTCCGAACATATTTCCGCTGCTGTCATTTATATCCTCCTTGGCGTCCTTTTTTTCAAAGAAATCATTTTTCAAATAGAGTGGTTTACTGAAGACTTTTTTATACAGAACTTTCCGTTCAGATTTTATGCCGCGGTGGAAATCAGCAAATTGAATTTTCCCTTATGGAATCCATATACATTTAGCGGCACACCATTTTTTGCGGATATTCAAATGGCGGTTCTATACCCTTTCAACCTGATGCTTTCTTTTTTTGTCGTAGACGACCGCCTTTCCTATGTTCTGTTTGAATACCAGGTGGTTTTCCATTTTATGATAGGTGGTTTTTTCATGTACTTTTTCCTTAGAAGTCTTGAATTAGATTTTTACAGTGCGCTTTTGGGCGGAATCTTATTTGTTTTTAATAGTTTTTTCATCAATCATGCCCATCATACCAATATAATTCATTCGGGAATCTGGTTGCCCGCTGTTTTTTATTGCTGTAAACGTGGACTTTACGAAAGCCCTTATTGGCTATTGGGTTGTCCGGTATTATTAAGCGTATCTTTTTTGGGAGGCCATTCGCAAATCACCCTGTTTATTTGTTATGCTTTTGCTGCGTTTTATTTTTTCAATGTTTACCTTTTAAAAGACAGATTGGAAATAAAACAAGCCGTTTACCGCTACGGACTCATAGTTCTTTTATTTTTGCTTTTATCTTTTGTTCAAATATTGCCTGCCATTGAGTTTTTACAAAATACAAATAGGAATGTACTCGGTTATGAGGGCGCTGTAACAGACTCGCTTCCAATTCATAGTTTATTGACTCTTTTCATGGCCGACCTGTTTATATCAAGCTATTACCCATGGCAATTATGGGAATTCAGATCCTATGCGAGTATAGGAGCGATAATACTCGCATTTTTAAGCTTATTAATGACTGCCAGAAAAACCGCTTTTTTTTGGTTTTTGGCTTTTTTATCATTAATACTTGCGCTGGGGGAGAATACGGTTGTCTACAAAATATTTTATTCCATGCTTCCCGGTTTTCAATTCTTTAGAGTTCCAGCCAGGTTCATTTATTTGTTTATTTTCGCGCTATCTGTTTTAGCGGCCTATGGTTTTTTCATTTTTACCGACAAAAAAGCATTAAACTCTTCTGCCGGAAATAAAAAACTACTAATAGTAATTGGCTTTATATCCTGTTTATTTTTGATCGGTATCCCTTTGCTATCTGTTTTTACACTGGACCAGCCTTTTACAAAATACAAATCTCACTTAGTAAATTACTTAATTATAAGTACCGCTTTGATATCTTTATCTTTCATAATTCTTAAGTTCCGGAAATGGCGGAATTTGCTAAGGTTTATTATTTTTTTAATCATAGTGGCAGACCTTTTTTACTACCGTGGTCTATACAACCAGAGAGAGTTAAGTAAAAATGAAATGTATAATGCAATATACAGATCTCCTGTTGCCGTGGTTCTGAAAAACGAAGAGAAAGGAACCCGTTTTCTTCTTAAAAACAGCAGAACTCTCGGCATATACGTGAATATGGGTGTGGTTTACCGGATGTCTAACATTTCCGGGCACAACCCCTTTGTTTTGAAGAATTATGCTTTATTAAACCTGAATTCACCTGAAACATTCGGACTGCTTGGGGCTAAATTTATCGACTCTAAAGACCGGAATTCTCTTGATATTGATTTTTTTATCAACAAAAATGCCATTCCGCTGGCTTTTTTTGTTACTTAGTTCAGGTATACCTCCACT
>CBDUII010000153.1:0-6421 GCA_965367285.1 uncultured bacterium | reverse complement strand
GGAAATAAAGGTAAGGTTTATCAGAACGGAGTAGAAGTAGCGAACTATCCTGCAAGTGGTAATTCAGGGAAAGTTTCACCACTTACTGCAGATGATTTTGGTTTTGGGATGGCGCCACAATTACAACATCCAAATTTATGGACATACTTCTTTAATGGTGTAATCGATGAAGTCCGCATTTACAACCGTGCCCTTTCCGAAGCTGAGATTCAGGAGCTTTATAATGGGACACCTCCGTCATCAGGCAGACCTGAACCAACAGTAGGGATGCTTATTGACAAGATTGAGATTGATTTAGAAGATGGCAAATTCGAAATCAAAGGTTACTTGGACATAACAGACCCGGATTTTGAAAGCCTTGTACTTGATCCAAAATCCAGAGTATTGCTTGAGCTGCAAACCGGAGGAACTGAAGATGAACCGGAATTTGATATTGTTGGTGAAGACCAAGTTCCACTTACGACAGATGATGATTGGGAAGAACTGAAATTTGAAGCAGAGGAAGAGGATTAGGATTAGATAGCCCTATAGCTTTGAAATTAAAAATCTGGTAATGGGTTTGTCAGGTATTGGTTGAAAGGTAAATCCGGTTTTGGGATTGTAAAATGAAAGGGTTGTAGTAGCCGTTGCCTGTCTGCGTGACTGCCTGTGCGTAACCGCCCGCAGACAGGTCGACGCGCAGGCAGGTGAGAATCGGCTTTAAGCACGTAGTAACCGTTCACGGGGTTTCATAAAATGAGGTGCTCTACCTGACTTCTCGTTCCCAGGCTCCGCCTGGGAATGCGTACTACAGAGGCTCCAGCCTCTTGTTTGCAACGTAGGCTGGTACTTATAAACAGTTACTCTATACCACGAGGAGGAGCAGAGCCTCCCGCATATTCATTCCCAGGCAGAGCCTGGGAACGAGAGGTAACGGAATTCACAGAAGGTGAACATCCTGTGAACTATTACAGCGCGTAGTAACCCATTCTCATGGGTTACTACAAACGATTATTAACTTTTTCATTTTTAGAAAGGAGATATATTATGTTGAAAAGATTATGGAAAGAGGAAATGAAAAGGAGCATATTCTATTTTTGCATTGTTGCTATCTTCTTATTGGTCAGCCTTACATATGTTTCAACCCTTGAAGCCTATCAATACAGGGTGACAGATCCGCTTGTGGGCAATACACATTCGGATATCAACACCGATTTTTGGGAGTGGTGGTGCGCGCGGTGTAATGATTCGGCAGGTTTCAGCATAAGCGCAGAGGGATTTACACTGACAGGCCAATTTAGTTATTTAGGATTGCCGGTTAAAGGATGGTTTATTGGAGGTGATTTCAGAGTTAGCATATACCTCTCTTCTGCATACCCTACAAGAAGTAATTTTACTTTTTACGAATATGTAGATCCAAATTTCAATGTCAATGATTATATTAACCATTATGGTTATTTTGGTGGGTCTGGAGGGTGGAATCTCCTTGCAAATTATTGGATCGAAGGGGGATCCTACTATTTCTTGTTTAAAAAAGAAGGCACATCATTCAAGATATATCGTGGCGACCAGGATGGTGTTGATGAGAACGATCTACTACGTAGTAGATAAAGACGGTGAATGCTAATGGTTATTGGATAGTGTATGGTGGCATTAACCATTCTGGGAAGAGTTTTACACTTAAAGATTTTGTCCTTGAAGCGGATGAATTGTTCTCATTCCCATGGGGTAGTAATTCTCCTCCTCCTGCTGAATGGGAGATCGATAATAATCAGCCCCCTGTTGCAGAGGCTGACTTTATTCCCATTGATGTTGAAGAGGATGAAGGTCTGTTTGAAATTGTTGCCACAGCCACTGATCCGGACGACAACCTCGAATCTGTAGTCGCTGTAATAGTACTTCCAAGCCTTGACGGACTTGACATCGAGCTGAAAGTAAAAGATAAAATCAAGATAGAGTTCGACCTCGAAGAAGGGAAGGTAGAGATAAAGGGACCAGACCCGGAAGCGCTCTTAGCGGAAATCACGGAATTCGGCGGCTTTCTCGTGGAAAACGGGCAAATAATCAAGGTTGAGGTCAGCGATGACTCAGAGTACAAACTGAAATTCAAGGAGGACGGCACATTGAAAATAGAGGCGCCTGAAGTTACTCTGCTGGTTACTGCCGCAGATACAGAGGGCGAATCGGACACAGATACAGCAAGCCTTGTTTTCACACCGGAAGATGAGGAATGAAGACGAGGATAAAGGTAAGAAACAGGCTCCGAAGTTAAAAAATAAAAGGCAGGTCATTAATCTGATCTGCCGTTTTTTCTTTTTCAAAAAATCTTTATATAAAAATTGCTGGGTTACAATTAAAGCGGTCGCTTAATGCTTTTATTTGACGTTTATTCAACTCTCGTTTCCCTGAAAAAATTTCTGAAATCACCCCTGGACTACCAAGCTCGGTTAAGTCCTTTTGTTTCAAACCATGCTCATTCATTAATAATTTCAAACAGCCTATAGGTGTACCTTCCGGCTCTTGAATGTTCCTGTTTTCGTAATCAATTATAAGAGTACCTACGATATCTAATAATCCCATTAATGGATGAGTTTCATCTCCTTTTGTTATATCTATCAAATGATCGGAAAATTCTATCAACTTTTCCAACTCTTTGTCCTCATTCGGTGGAGAAAGTGCCATAGAAATTGAAGGCCATACCTCAATTAATTTTTCGTATACTTGAACCATTCGTCCTCCTTCCATTTTCCTTTATCATATTCGTTATGAGTTAAAATATGACGTATAAATAATCGTCCCATTTGATATCGTATGAATGTAATTAATCTAAATTTATTCCCTCCAATATTAAAAACTACAAAATTTCCAACTTGATCCGCACTTGGGAATAATTTTTTAATATCAGCAAACATTTTAAAATTTTCATATTTTATAATCCTATACCAATGATTTAATGGTTTGGCAGCATTTGGATGCCTATCACAAAATATTTTAATTTTTTTATAACTGATAATATGCATTAATTTTTATTCTCATTTTGAGAACAGCATAACTATTTAAACAAACCTTGTCAATAATTAATTCTCAAATTGAGAACGTTTTTATTAATTAATCGGTATAAACCACTACCTATCAGGCTGTATCATAATCCAGGAAATACACATTTTGTCATTCTGAATCCTTCACCCTGTCCTTCTGAAGGAGCGAAGCGACTGAAGAATCTCGCTCAAGATAAACTCCGTGAAGAATCTCGGAAATTCAACAGGCTACAAACCAGAGATTCATCGGCTAAAACGCCTCATTAAGGGGTCTTAAGGATTTGAGCCCTTTTTTTTGGACCACTTTAAAGTCTGTATTACTAACTTGCAACATCGTGTTTTTTTAGGCGGTGTTTAGTTCTGATTTTTTTAGGCACTGTTTAGTTCTTTCTTTTTACAGTGCCTTATGCAAAGCACAGCGCCTTATGCAAGGCTTAACAAAGTGTTTCATGTAACTCATTGAAAATAGAACCCGGATGACACTGATAACGCGGATTCTCACGGATTTAAAAAAAAAATTTAATCCGCGAAAATCTGCGTCATCTGCGTTCTATTCTTTGGTTGCGGCGAAGCTGGACTGTGATCTTCGTGCCCTGGTAAACATTATTTTACGGTAATCTCCTGTCAGCTTTCAGGAATTAGGATTATATTCACTCGCCGATTTTTTTCACGACCTTCTTCTGTTTCATTCGACGCAATTGGTCTGGATTCTCCATACCCGCTAATCATTATTTTGTATTTACCGAATTTTTCAGTTTTCGCAAAATACTCTCTAACAACTCCAGCCCTTTTCTCGGATAAGGTTTGGTTGGCTGCTGTTGAACCAACGCTGTCCGTATGGCCTTCAATGACAATCCGAGCACCAGGATAATTTTTTATGTCCAAAGCCGCTTTATGCAGTTCCTGTTTGGCTTCTGCCTTAAGTGTCCATTTGCCAGAATCGAATAAAACAGCGCTTTTCATAGAAATTTGCAAGGCCGATCCTATAGCGCCTACCGCATTGATATCTGCTCCCGGGTACCTCCCTCCGCAACCTGGTATGAAAGCATCTTTAAGGCGGACATAATGAAAAACATCTCCTGGCTTTACAAATTTAGAAATATCAATATCAGCCCGGCCGCCGGAAACCTTCCCAATATCAATCCAGTTTTTTCCATCTTTGGAAATAGATAGGTATGTTGGTTCAATATTCCGCCCTGATTCGAAAACATAAAGATCGTTGCCATCAATATCAATCAGGGCATTATCAACAAACCGGAGTGTAAGAACGCCACCACAGCCTAAAACGGTGGTCTTCCTCTCCTTCGGCGTGCCAAGGGCATTCCCTTGACGAGTCTCCGAATATGAAGGATTGCCTTTTTTAAATGAGACCACCTCATCGGCGAAAGAAATGGCGCCCAGAGGGAAGAAAATCCTGCCGCGATGTCCGTCAGAATACTCTTTTCCAATTGCGGTCTCGCTTTTAACCGGGCTGTTTCCGAAAACCATTAAAAACACGCATAAACCAGATATCCAGACAATTTTCATGGTAACTATTTACCATATATTAATATTGTTGTCAATATATTTTATTATTTGATATTTTATGCATTGGGTAATCACGGGGAAGAGAATGGGCGTGTTTTTTCTATAAAGCTGTCCACTATCAGCAGTCAGCAAATAGCTATTGTGTCGCCTCTATACAGGTTGTCCGAGAATGTTTTCAAGCCATTTTTATTGCAAGTAATTAGATCAAGTAGGCATCTCAATTAAGCCTAATTACGTGCAATAATTTTGCGTGATTTGTATTCTCGGACAGCCTGTATAGGGTTTTATCATGGATTCCCAATCAAGTTGGGAATGACACCCCCTTTATTCCACCTTTGGTAAGGGGGAATTTTTGTGGCTTTTCTATTCTAAGAACTCTCTAACGGTTTTTAACAAATTAGAATTGCTCCCACCTTAATATATCAAAATATCCTTATAGGATGGGGAGAAGGCCGAAAGATAATCAGGATTAAATGATCACAATTTTACCCGGGGGGTAAAATTGGACGGATTCCGAAGGAAGGAATGTACCAGGCACTTTTAAAGTGCCTGGCACATAACAATCATTCTCAGCGACGTACTGCACGCACTCCCCCGTTGGGGCAGAAGTCTCGAGTGCCCTTGCCGACGCTGCCATTGCCGAAGTGAACGTAGCGGGCGCAACAGGAGCCCAATTTCTCCGATGACCAGTAATAATACGCTGCTCCATCCGCGAAGATTGAGTCTAAATGAAGGGGATATCCTGAAGCATGGTCATGCGGTATCACATTTGACTTCGATTCCCCGTAAATCGCCTTTAATTCCTTAACTGTAGGCAGACGCCAATCTGTATAAGCGCCTGTACTCAAACCGCTCACATAGCTCTTTGAAGCATTCCAGTCTAAGCATTTCCCCAAATCCACATAACTGTCTTTTTTTGTCCACATTAGATTAGTCTTTGTATCAGTAATCGTGCCATCTCCATTATCCGTGTAGCGGCCGCCTGATGAACGCGTGCCTCCCAGCCCCTTGCTCATATCTTGTGTAAGACGCGCAACTTTTTTCTGCTCCCTTTTTAATATAAAGGTATTTTCTTTACTTGTTTGTGCAGTTATTGCACAACCATAGGTTATTACTATTAAAAACATACACAATAAATTATTTTTTAAATTCATACGCTTTTATCGGCCGCACGAAGCAGAAAGGAGATAACCCTTGCTGAAGAAACATTCACATTAACCTGAAGATGCCCTTCCAATACGATGGTATTACCCGAAGCCTTCTCCAGATTTGCGCGTACTTCTATGCCACGTTCAGCATAAACCTGTGGAATCAGTAAAAAGGATAGAAAGAGAACAGAAATTAGAGAAATGAATAAAATGTAAGAATATTTTTTAATCATAGGCAGACATCCTTACAAAGTTAACACAGATTAAAGCATGATAAGGATTACACGTCAAGCGTATTATATGCAAATCGATCTGTAACAATCCCCTTTACAAATCAATTCGACTCTGTTAATTTATTGTCAATCTTATCAAAAATCATTTCATCATGCCAAAGAAACCTTCAAAAGGTAAATCCTCACCATTAGCTCATTATATCAGGCAGCAGTAGACGCAAAGCATAGAACCAGTGGTGAAGCTGTTTAAAACGTACAAATGCGATGTTGATAGATAAGCACAAATTAATTAAGGTAAATCTTAAAGCCGGGTGTATATGTAAAGGCATCAAGCTTGGTAAAATAATGGAGTAAGAAGTTTCCAAAAAATATCTGAAATGACTGGAATAGGAAATAGTTCATGTAAATCAAAAAGACACTGAGAAAAAGTCAGGGGAGTACTTGAGGGCACTTCTAAAAACTCAGTGTAAGAAGTAATCGACAATATTTTAATATT
>CBDUII010000152.1:0-6466 GCA_965367285.1 uncultured bacterium | reverse complement strand
CCTCCTCTTCATCATTTCAGTTATCAAACATCCTTGGATGGCACTCTTTACAAAAGGGAATAACTACATTATCTTTCAAAAACTTAAGGGATGGGTTCCCTTCAATATGGCTGATATGGCATTGAGCACACCTTGTTGATACACCAAAATGGTCTATCCTCCCATGAAAATCATCCACTGTTTTACCCTTAGACACCTCAGAGTTGGTATGACACTTTATACAGTGTTCATCTCCCATTTTAATTCGCATCTCTTTTGGTTCATCATACCTGGTTGTTAAAAAAACCACTGCATTACTTGCTCCCAGCATGGTGGCTTTTATTCTACCAGTCAGTCCAGGTCCTACATGACAGTCGATGCAGATAAATCCCTTATTCTTTCCGTGTTTAGAAGATAGTGTCTTTACTTTCTCTCCTGATAAAAAATCATTATATATTTTTTTATGAAGATGGCAGCTAAGGCAAAATTTATTGTCTTTCTCCAGGTGAGGAACATAAATAAACCCCATGAATAGAAGGCCAAGCAACGTCAAACCTGTAAGGAAAAATAGATTCTTTTTCCACTTTGTCATGTAAAGAAATCCTCATCTGTATTTGGTTTAGTTGGTTAAGGGTTAAATTTGTGTGTTTCCTGGCAGAAAATTTTATATTTCCTGCCAGGGCGGTAGCCCTATTTGGTTCCGGCCCCTGGCCGGTTTAGGATTTATCCTATCTGCATACCCTTTAAAAATATCTCAACAAAAACACCCACCACCTCTTCTTTTTCAAAGATTTCGATCTTCTTGCCTCCGTATATATCCTGTACAAACATGTAGTAAATCAACATTCCGATAAACCCCCTGGCGGCCAGTTTGGGATTCATCTTTTTTATAGCGCCTTCGTCCATCCTTTTTTTCAAATAATCAGCAAGGTTCTCAAAAGCTTTCATTATTGTGGTTTTCAGAAACATTTCCGAAAGTTTATGTCCTTCCAGGGCACTAAATAAAAACAAACGTGTAAATGTCTGGTTTTTTTCAAGCCTTTTCATAATTTCCATGGCTATTGATTTGAAGATTACTTGGTCGTCTTTTTTATCAATCAGCTCTTGATGTATAAGGGGTTTTTCTTTTTCACTGCAAGCTGTGTTAATAATAGCCTGATAGAGATTTTCTTTTGTTTTGAAGTGCCTATAGAGTATCGCTTCATTCATTGATACCTTTTGGGCTATATCTTTGGTAGTCGTTCCCTTAAACCCTTTTTTAGAAAAGAGCTTCATTGCTGTTTCTATAATTTGTTTGCGTCTTTTATCTGCAGAAACCCTTTTTTTTTTCATGCTGCCTCCAGAAGGAATGTTTATTTTTTCCTTAATTATCCAGTCTGAATTTATGTATAGGAATTTCAATGTTGAGATTCTTCGGCCCTCAGTTTTTCTTCGGCCAATCTCTTTGATACGCCAGTAACTTTTACCCTTTTAATATTGGTTTGGATTGCTCTAACTGCTTCTTTTACTTCCAACCTTATTTGATGTTCCAAATCTTTAATTTCATGTTCGCTAATAATTACAGCTTCTTCCCTGGCAGCGACTTCAGACTGGGCTTGTAAAATTTCCAAAGGGGCTAACACTCCCACTTCCACCTGAATTTTTACCCTGTTTTCCAGGTCTTTGGCCAGATCAAGGGATTGTCTTTTTACTTTTAATTTGTCTTTTTTGGAAACAAGGTCCCAGTAGTTGTTTTGTGTATCCGAAACGGTTTGTATCACCAGCTCTTTAAATTCCTTTTGAGAAATATCACGGTCATTTTGAGACACTCTTATCTTTCTGGTATTAAGATCAAGCCCGAAATTTTTCAACAAAGGCTGCCTGAAATCAAAGTCAATAAATGAAGTGAATTGAGGATCCAAACCGGAAAATTCGGAGTTGGTAGTTTTTCTGACTGAGGCAAAGGTTAACTCATACGATGTGCCTAACTTTAGTGATTGTTTCAAACCGATGGAAAAATTTCTGTTCTCTATTGAGGTAACATCAGGGGACGCAAATGCGGAGGCAGAAGGGATGAGGCTTTTATTTATTGAAATATCAGCAAACAATGCCGGGTCAAAAAAAGCATTTTCTGCAATTATATCTTCTCTTCTTATTTTAGGATTTAATCGCTCAACTATAATATCCAGATTGTTTTGTAATGCAATCTCAATAACCTTTTGCAATGATAATGCAAGTTCATTTTCCTTCTCATTTGCCAATAGATATTCAGGAAAGACAATACCAAAAAAAACCAATGGCAATATAAAATTTAAAAAGGTGTAACTTCTCAAGGTATTTACCATATATCCTCCGGGAAAAAATAATAATCTATCTAATGCAAAAAAAAAGAATTTTTTCGATGAGAAATTGTTTTAAGATATCCCATCGTTTTCCACCCTGGGCCTTTTGAATTCCTATCTCCCTGGTCCGCTCAGTACCGGACGCTATTTTTTGGAAAACGACATGCTTAAATTCAGCAGACAGGGAATTAGAAGAAGTGTAAAAAAAGTGCTTAAAAATAGTCCCGACAGCATGACAACTCCGATACCACGATAAATTTCACTGCCTGCTCCGGGAAGAACTACAAGCGGCAGGAGGCCGAATGTACTGGTAAATGTGCTCATGAAAATAGGACGAATACGTGTGCTGACACTATTAAGTATTGCCTCCTGATGAGCCATTTCACCTGATCGCAGGTTATTTAAACTCTGGTATACAATTAAAATAGCGTTGTTTACTACTACCCCGATAAGTATTATAAAACCAAGCATAGTTAAAACATCCAGAGGCTGCAGCACAAATTTGTTAACAAACCACAGCCCAAATACCCCGCCCACTGCAGCCAGCGGCACGCTTAACATAATGATTAAAGGATATCCCCAGTGCTGAAACAGGACAACCAGCAATAGAAAAGTAATAGTAATTGCCAGAAGGAAATTGCCGGACATTGCATTGCGTGTGCGTTCGAGTTTATCCGCATTGCCTGAAAGATTTATAGAATAGCCGCCGGACAAAGTTCCTTCTTTTTCAAGGGGTTGTATGATTTTTTCTTTAACAAGAGTAATTCCTTCTTCCAGGGACATTTTCTTTGGCGGCGTCACTTCCAGGGTAATGGAGCGTTCCTGTTCGAAGTGTTGTATCTGTTCGGAACTAACCACTTCAACTAAATTGGCAATGCTTTTTAGCGGTACCGCATTTCCCATGCTCGTATGTAAAATGACATTGTTTAAGTCCTGAGTTGTTGTTAATGTTTTTTCCCTGCTTTTCAGTATAAGATCAATCCCGTTACGAGGCATGTATGGTACCTGAAGCTTATCAGGGTCCAAATAAAGTTCATCCGCGTAAACACCATCAACCAGCGCGGAGATGGAATACCCCAGTTCAAAAACATTGATTCCCATATCAGCGGCCTCTTCCCATTTTGGAAAAATCTGGATTTGAGGCTGGCCAAGCTCCAGACCGGGAACAGGGCGGATTTGAGCGCCCGGCATAAGGTCTTTCAGCTTAAAAAATGCGTCTTGAGCAATTGCAGTGAGTTTGCCAAGATCCGGCCCTTTTATATTAATTTCTATTCCCCGTGAACCTCTGAACGCGCTTGAAAAAAGAGACAATTGACGTGTTATTGCTATCATACCGGGAACCTTATCCATCTCTTTTTTCAAGGCGGGAATTAATTCCTTAGCCCGTTCAGGTTCTTTTGCCTTAACTATGGCAAATACCCTCCCTGAACTCCCAATGAACAGGAAATTGCGGACAGCGGGGCTTCCAAGCCGGGCTTCTTCTTTGCTGCCGGGTTCCGCTTCCCAAAAGGGCCTATAATTTTTTTCCATTTCGTTTCCAATACGGTGCATTTCATGAATGTTATACCCTTGAGGAGGTATCATCATGCCTAAAATGACGTTTTGGTTGCCCTCCGGCAAATATTCCGTTTTTGGCAGCATTTTCCACCCTGCCAGTAACGGCGCTATGGTTAGCAGGAGTATTAAAATCACTTGCGCCATAGTTGACGAGAATAGTTTTCGCAAACAGGAGAGTAGTGAATCCCTGAATTTTACAGCAAGAAATACAAGCCCGAAAAGGTTTTTGAAAATGGATTTTATAAAAGAGACATGGCTGTGTTCATGCATAGTTTCAAAATGTAAAAGTCTCTTACTTATGACAGGGATTACCAATATGCTGACGACCATTGATAAACTAACGGAAGCGCTGATGGCAACGGCTATATCGCGGAACATTTGCCCAACTTCGTCTTCGACAAATAAGATTGGGATAAAAACAGCCAGAGTAGTAAGGGTGCTGGCAAGAATTGCCCCCCATACTTCGCTGGTTCCATCAAGCGCGGCGCGGTAAGCTTGTTTGCCCATCTGGCGATGGCGATGAATATTTTCCAGTACTATAATAGAAGCGTCTACCACCATCCCTACAGAGAAGGCCATCCCCGCAAGCATGATAACGTTGATTGTGCGTCCCAATATTGTAACTGCCAGGAATGAACCGATAACCGATATGGGAATCGCCATGGCAACTACAAGAGTGCTGTAAATACTGCGCAAAAAGATAAGAAGAATAAGTATTGCGAGAGAACCGCCCACTATCAGATTAAATTGAACCATATCGATAGCGCGGATTATATATTCCGTTCTATCGGCAGTTTGTACCAGGTGAAGACCTATGGGATGAAGCAGGTTTTCATTCAAATCGTCTTTGACTTTTTTCAGCTCCTTCATAACTTTGATGATATTGGAGCCTATCTCTCTCCGGGCGTTTACTGCTATGCCCGGCAATCCGTTGTGCCGGACATATGTGCGAAGTTCATCGTAGCCTATGGAAACCCGGGCGACATCCTTTACATAAACGGGGCGTCTTCCTTTATTTGCTATTATGGCATTTTCAATATCTTCAATGGTGCGAAATTCTCCTATAGTTCTGATGATATACCGTCTTTTCCCTTCATCAAAATCTCCGCCGCTTACATTATGATTTTGTCCGCGTAATGCTTCCCGCAAATCAAAAATACTAAGTCCGCGCGCGGCCAGGCCGGAAGGGTCGAAAGTTACATGTACTTGAAGTTTACTGCCGCCGAAAACACCACTGTCGGCAACTCCGGGCACTCTTTCAAAGCGGGACTTTATTTTATCTTCAGCAAAATCACGATAATGGTACACATTGACTTTATCTTCCATGCCGGGAAGAGGCTGTAATACAAACCAGGCAATAGGGCGGTCGGAAATATTTACTGTTTTGATTATAGGCTCATCAACATTTTCGGGATAAGAGGATACCTGTTGTAATGCATTAGCTGTGCGCACTAAGGCATCCTGTAAATTTGTTCCTGTTCTGAATGATAAATAGATATCGCCCTGGCCTGTTTGCGAAATACTTTTCATCCCCAACAGGCCGACAAGGGATTTGAGATGTTTCTCCTGTTCATCAATAATTTCACGCTCAACCTCTTCCGGGCTGGAGCCCGGCCATAATGTTCTTACTGTCAGCTCCGGTTGGCTTATTTCAGGCGTCAATTGTACAGGGATACGAAACAGAGATAAAAAACCGAACATTAAGATTATGATTACGCCAACGGCAACGGTTACACCATATTTTAAGGAATACTCAACCAGTTTCATAATTTTAAATATGTTTGGTTACTTTTCATTTATTATTTCCACCTGGGTATTTGGGCGCAGCCGCTCGTTACCCTTAATAACCACCCGGTCTCCTTCTTTGATTTTACCTTTAATAGAACTGATGCTTACCAGGCTGCCTATATTTCCCCCTGGCTCCACCAGAACTTTATTGGCTATCAGTACTTTATTTTTATTCGGGCGTATAACCCATACTATTGTTTCTTTCGGTTTTCTGACTAAGGCATCTTTTGGCACATAAAGACTGTTTTTCTTTTCGGTTTCAGGATATAGCTCAACACGAACAAACATGCCCGGGGCTACTTTTGCTTGAGGGTTATTAATTTTTACTCGAACCGGGAAAGTGCGTGACACAGGATCACCGAAGTATATTTTTTCAATTACTTCCCCTCTAAAGGATTCGTTTGGTGCATTGACCTCCCGCGATTCCAGAAATATTTTTGCCTTTGTGCCTGGTTGAATCATGCTGAAATAAAGCTGCGGTAAGTTTACCTCAACTTTCATGGGATTCACAGATATTATGGTAAGAGCCGAATCCCCTTTTTCCAGCCACTCGCCAATCTCAGTCTCTTTTTTTACCACATAACCGCTGAAAGGAGCATATATTGATGTGCGATTAATTTGATCTTCAATAATTGGGATACGTCTTTCTGCCGCATTTAAATTAGCCTCTTCCTGTTCTATTTTCTCATATCTTGGCCCTGCAAGCAGTTCATCCAAAACCGCCGACTTTTCCTTTCATCGCGCACTTGCTTTATCTGTTCTAGCCATACTAGTATAGTTTTCTTTTAGACTTATACCTTCACCTCTATCACATTTCTTTT
>CBDUII010000151.1:0-6517 GCA_965367285.1 uncultured bacterium | reverse complement strand
TGATGAGTCTGACCCATATATAGATGAAATTGTAAGAACAGGAGAAAGGATTGTGTAGGGAAACGCGATAATGAAAGTTTATTCAATAACAATCAAACCAATTACAGGATTTGCTACTCCCCTCAAAGGGGATACAATTTTCGGTCATATTTGCTGGCAGTTGGCCTACGAAAAAGCTATAAGCCTTGATAATTTACTCAAAGATTACAGTGAAAACCCCTTCGCTGTTTTTTCATCCGCCTATCCACAATTTTTTTCTGAAAACGATAATGCCTATGTTTATGCTTTAAAAAAGCCCGATATCCCAATTGAGTATATTATTGATTGTGCCGGCCTGGACAAAAAAGAACGTCTGGAGAAAAAAAAGGAATTTAAAAAGAAAAAATGGATGCTTGTAAAAGAGGGGGAATCTTTTGCTACATTTAAAAACCATGAAAAGTATCTGAGTGATAAGGAAATAATTGAAAAAGCAATAAAATCCGCTAAACCAGAGGTAAGAAGAGATGCTCAAAAACAGGAGATGAAACGCTACATCTCTTCTTTTCATCAACCTCATAATACAATAAACCGAAACACAGGCGCCAACGGTAAAGTTCCTTTTGCTCCTTACAGGGTAAAACAGGAAGTTTATTTTCCTTTTACGAAGCTGGTTGTATTTGTTGGCATTGATGAATCAAGAATTACTATTGAGCAGATAAAACTCTGTCTCAAAAGAATAGGAGAATCCGGCTTTGGGAAAGACGCTTCTACAGGGCTTGGCAGGTTTGAATTAGGAAATGTTGATGAAATAAACTTTTTGGGATGTAAAGAACCTAACGCCTGTTATACCTTATCTCCCTCTGTTCCGGAAAAGGATAATTTGAAAAATTATTTCTTTTCGCCATTTATCCGCTTTGGAAAGCATGGAGATATTCTTGCGAAATCCGCTAATCCTTTTAAAAATCCGGTCATTATGGCAGATGAAGGGGCGGTCTTTTCCCCCGAAAAAATGGAAATTTTTCAACGCCCTTATATTGGAAAGGCAATAAAAAACATTTCGATAGCAAACCCCAAAACAGTTATGCAGGGATATTCTCTTTATATTCCTGTTTATATGGAGATTTAAGAAATGAAGCATCCTTTTAAGATAAGACTTCACACTATTTCACCGGTGCATATAGGCTGTGGCGATTATTATGAACCGACAAGTTTTGTGATAGATAAAGGCAAAGGAAAACTGCTCTTCTTTGATCCCATGGATTTTATAAAATCTTTAAGTAACGAAAAGAGAGAAGAATTTTCCAACATGTGTTTGGAGAGCAATTTCCTCAAACTATTTCAGTTTATAAAAAATAATTTCAGAGAAAGCGTTAAAAACAGGGAAGTATTGGTGGCCAAAGCAGTTATAAATCGTTATGAAGAAATTATGAGGACAGAAAAATTTGATAAAAATACATTTAACAAATTTGAATTAGACCGCACCGCTTATAGAATAAAAGACCATTTGCCCTTTATCCCTGGCTCTTCCCTGAAAGGGAGCATTCGGACTGCCTGGTTAAGCCGGTTAGCTGAAAAAAAAGAGATAAAAGAGTACTGGAAAGACCTCTATCATGATAACCCATCCGATTTATACAAAAAAATTGGCAACAAGAAAGTTTCAAAAAATTTAGAAAAGGAACTGTTGAATGGCAAATTTGATACTGATCCTTTGCGGATGCTAAGAATATCTGATCTGCATCCATTGAATGGCGCTCAAACCAGAATTTTGTACGCCATCAACAAAAAAAAGGACTCTTCGAAGAGAAGACCACCAAAAGGTGTCCCTGTGATTTTCGAAATGATCACTGAAGGGACTGTCTTTGAGGGTGTCATAAACCTGGAAAATCCTTCTTCAAAATCCGAAATTTCTAATCCGATAGAGAAAAAAGAATTGATAAAAGCTATTAATGGTTTTTTTCTTTGTGCGGCAAAAAAAGAAGACTCCATGCTGAAGAAACTTGGGATTCCCGTTATAAACGCCAGCGCAATTTTAAATAAAATCCAGGAACACAATAAAACAGAAGCATGCTTAATAAGGATTGGAAGACATTCCGGAGCAGAAGCTGTAACTGTTGAAGGAAACAGGTTTATAAAAATAATGCAAGGGAAAGACAAACCAGCTATATTTCGTGACCATGCCACTACCATCTGGTTTGCCTCTGATACGAACAAACCTCAGTCCAATGATCATCTGGCGCCCCTTGGCTGGGCTATTCTTGAAATAGGGGATATGGAAGCAGACTTCACAGCGCCTGCTTCATTGAACATAAACAGCCACAGGAAATCTGTTGAAAATATTGATTCGCGTAATAATCCCTTTGCCAGATTAAAAAAACAAAATGAAAAACCTAAGGAAAAGGATAAGAAATCAAAGATAGGAGATAGAATCAGCGGGGAATGTTTTGAAGAAGACGGTCAGTTGAAATTAAAAATTACAGGAAATAAAAGAGAAACCGTTAATGTATCAGGAAGCTACATTCCCTGGCCTCCAGGGAAAAAAGTAAAAGTACGGATAGAAAAAATTTCACAGGATGGAAGAATTTTAAAAATAAGACCTTAGAGTGGCAGGGCCACAGCCAAATGGAGCTACCGCTCCGAAACCATAAACAAAACTTTGCTAAAAAAACACAATTTTGCAAGAAGTTTATAGTATAGAGTAAATAAAACATCCTATACCTAATTATTCATATTATATAAAAAAAGAGGCATTTAATGTGTAAAGCAATGATCATCACTGTTGGCGGTACGCCGGCTCCACTCATTAAAACGATAAACGAACATCGACCGGAAGTTGTCTGCTTTCTGGCATCGCAGGATACGAATGATAAAATAACCGAAATCAAGAAGGGAATTATTAATAGGACAAAAAGTGAAGTTGTTCTTCTTGATGATGTAAACGACCTCCTCCATTGCTACCGAAAATCAATAGAAGCCGCGGAAAGAGTTACAAGGAAAGGCTTCTTTCGAAATAGTGTCATCGTTGATTATACCGGAGGAACAAAAAATATGTCCGCTGCATTAGTTTTAGCTACAGTTGCTTATGGTTTTATTTTCTCCTACGTTGGTGGGGCAAGGAGAGATAAGGAGGGAGTTGGTATCGTAATTAATGGACAAGAAAAGGTATATGCCGGAGTCAATCCCTGGGACTTTTTAGCTGTGGAGGAAAAGAGAAAAATAAGTGTTCTTTTTAACTCTTGTCAATATCAGGGAGCAAAAGATCTTATTGAAAGTTTACTTAAAAAGATTAGTCCTTTAGAGAAACCTCTGTTTGAAATCCTCCTTGATATAGTAAATGGCTTTTATAAGTGGGATATGTTTCAACATGAAAAAGCCCATAACTGTTTTGAAAAGGCTAAACTCGATACTCTTGTTGGTTTTGCCAGAGCAAAAGATGATTCAAGGCTCCTTGATTTTGCCCATAAAGTAAAACAGGCACATGGCAATTTAAAAAAAATTATCAGTTTGTCAAAAAAAAGTAAAACAGTTTGCAAGCCATTAATAGAAGATCTCTTTGCAAATGCAGAAAGACGCTACAAAGAAGGCAAAATAGATGACGCAATTCTTCGTCTCTACCGCATTGTCGAAATGGCAGCCCAGGAAAGGCTATCTACAAAGTTTGACCTGGACACATCAAATATCGACTTAGAAAAAGTGCCGGCAGGTTACCGGGCTAAATTAGTAATAAACAACAAAGACAGAAAGGAAAATAAAATTAAAACAGGTTTATTGGCCTCTTATACATTATTGGACAAATTAAATGATAGTTTGGGCAAATCCTACTTTGACAAGCAAAAACAATTTCTTTCAATTCAAAGCGCAAGAAACTTTTCCTACCTCGCTCATGGCATACAAAGCTCAAAAAGCGATACATATATTTCTTTAAAAAAATTCTTGGTAAATATTGTTGAAGGAATTGAACATGGAACAAGCTTTCCTGAAATGGATATATAAATGAACTTTAAACTTGTTCTTGAAAAGCTTTTGACCGCGTTTGAAAAACACGAGGTTCGGTACGCATTAATAGGCGGTTTTGCTCTCGGCGCCTGGGGCGCCCCCAGAGGTACCGTAGATATAGAATCGCTTATGGCATTAAAGGGGAAAGAGCTTAACTGGCAGTTGATTGAAGAATACTTCTCCCTCTTTGGCTTTCATGAATTATTTAACAACCTTAAAGGAAGGTATTATGTTGATTAATTAATCTGAAAAAAAGGAGATGCTGAGACTTGCAAGGTCATCCTCCCTGAAGGAAGACATGACGTATTTGTCAAAACACAGGCATAATCCTGTAATAGTTAATGGAAGGGTGGATATGGACCGGCTGATTACTTTTCTAACCGAATACAACGAATTCATCAACCACCGGCCCAAGCCGTTTAAGCCTATAATGGATAAGGTGATGAAGTTATGATCCATCAAGTTAGATTTCTCGCTTCGCTCGAAATGACACTTCCGCCAACCTGTCATTCCCGCATGCTCCCCGCTAAAGCTTGTCCTCGCATGCTTTAAGCTGGGAGCGTGCGAGGACAAGCTTTAGCTGGAATCTCAAAACATTGAAATTTCTATACATGTACTTAGCGCTGTAAAACCGTAACCAAAAGTGATTTACCACAAAGTCACAAGGCAGAAAGAAAAGGGGGAAATGAAACAAACTGAAATCATCATAAATCTCGATAATCTATACAATGGAAACGCCAAGCTCTCCGATCTACCCGAGTACCTCGAAAAAGTAAAACAATTGGCAGGAAAAGGGAATGAAATTGTCCTGACCGGCCAGGCGCCGGTTTGGCTTTATTTAAAAACAGCCCATGCCCTGCACGGGAAAGCTAAAAAATTGGTTTACCGGTCTCCGGTTACCGGAGATGTGGTGATCTTTGATCATGATCCGTTTTAAATAAAATTCAAGATGCAATGTTCAAAGTTCAAATTGAACATTAAACCTTACACTTTGACTCCTGAATTTTGAACTTTAAACCTTGAACATTGGTTTCTTATGCACCGATCTCTCTTCCTTATTGCTTATGATATTTGCAAACCACAGCGGCTTAATAGAGTCCGAAAGGTTTTAAAAGGATACAGTACCGGAGGACAAAAATCGGTATTTGAGTGTTTCCTGACTCAAGGAGAACTAAAAAAGATAACTGAAATAGTTAAAAATATTATTGATCCGGAAGAAGACCGGGTTCATATCATTAACCTGGATGCTCGCAGCAAAGTACATACTCTCGGCATTGCGCTTCCGCCTCATGATCCTGAGTTTTTCTATTTTGGATAAGCTTTTACCTTTAAATATTGAATCTTTGATTTTTTTAAAATGGGAACTTTATATATAGATCGAAAAGAAACAACTATAAAAATGAATGGGGATGCCATTGCTTTTTATAGAAATGGAGAGAAGGATGGCGATGTACCCCTGAAACCATTAGACCGGGTTTTTGTTGTCGGCAATGTCATGATGGAATCAGCCGTGCTGAATAAATTAGCAGAACAAAAAACCACGGTTATCTTTCTTTCAGGAAAACGGCTCCGGTTTCGCGGAGTTCTCGTTAACAGCCTGCATCAGCACGGAAAGCTCAGGGTTTTACAATACCATCTTTCAGAAAAACAGTTTGCTCTTGAGTTTTCTAAAAAGATCGTTGAAAGAAAACTAAACGGACAGAAAAAACTTCTTGAAGAAGCGCTAAAAACCAAACCTGCCGAAAGAATGGAAATAAGCCAGGGAATCAATACGCTGGAAAAAATTCTGCGGCAAATTAAAAATAAGCAGATAAATATTAACTCACTCAGGGGATTAGAAGGCGGGGCAGCAGCAGGTTATTTTAAAGCGTTTTGCGAAATCTTTCCTCCATCATTAAATTTTAACAAAAGGCAAAAACGCCCGCCCAAAGACCCGGTGAATGCCATGCTTTCCCTCATTTATACAATGATGCACTGGGAAATGGTGAGGGAAATAGAAATCATAGGACTCGATCCCACTATTGGTTTTTACCATGAATTTGTTTATGGGAGAGAATCCCTGGCCTGTGATTTGATAGAACCATACCGGCATGAGGTAGACCGGTTTATCTGGCAGTTTTTTAAAAACAGAATATTTACCGGTAGGGATTTCACCGAAGGGGAAGAAAGGCCGGGATGCTATTTGAAAAAAGGAGGGAGAAGCAAATTTTACGGCCTTTATGAAGAATGGGCAAAACCAATGCGCAGGAAATGGAAAGAAGAATCAGAAAACCTTGCTCGACTATTAACGAATAATTGAACCCTAAACTTTGAACATTGAACTTTAAACTTTAAATTTGTTTCTAAAGATGCGAACACTTTACCTGAATGAAAATGACAATTTAAATATCTTTTTAGACGGGCCTTCTCTATGGATTGAAGAAAACGGAATGGGCAGAAGAATCCCATTCCGCCTGGTAAACGTATAATGGACCCCAAACTTTGAACCGATAGTTAAGCTACATTTTGCTATAATTTTCCTTCGAATAAAAAGGAGGCAAAATGA
>CBDUII010000150.1:0-6542 GCA_965367285.1 uncultured bacterium | reverse complement strand
AAAATGGGGGTCGTAGTTCAACTGGCTAGAGCACCGGCCTGTCACGCCGGAAGTTGCGGGTTCGAGTCCCGTCGGCCCCGCCATAAACTGGCAAATCATTTTCAGAGATTTCTGTCAGCTTTTGAAACCCGTTGTCTTTGTCGGAGAGAACTGGTGTTTTAACAGGCCAGTCTATAGCAATAGTCTCATCTGACCAAAAAATTCCATACTCATCTTCAGCATCATAGAAGTCCGTGCATTTGTACATGACATCGGCGGATTCGCTCAATACGCAAAAACCATGCGCAAAACCTTTCGGCACATATATCTGGCGCTTGTTTTCTGCTGAAAGACTGGTTCCAAACCATTGTCCGAACGAGGGAGAGCCTCGTCGAATATCAACGGCTACATCAAATATTTCTCCTTTCATCACATAGATCAGCTTTCCCTGCGGATGAATGAGCTGATAATGCAATCCTCTAATGATTCCCCGCTTTGAATGGGAATAGTTATCCTGAACAAATACTTGATCAATTCCCACATCGGCATATTTCCTATGGTGAAAAGTTTCTAAAAAAAACCCTCTGGAATCATCATACACATTCGGCTCAATCAAAATAACATCGGGTATCGATGTGTTAATGAGTTTTAATGTCATTGCTTTTTATTTTCCTTTTTCGTCTTCCTTTAGTACATCCATAAGGTACTGTCCATAACCATTTTTCAGCATTTCTTCGGCAAGCTTTTTTAGCTGTTCCGCATCTATATATCCGAGACGAAACGCGATTTCCTCTATACAAGAGACTTTAAGACCCTGGCGCTCCTGAACCGCCTGCACATAATTGGCAGCTTGCTGTAGAGACTCGTGGGTTCCTGTATCAAGCCAGGCAAATCCACGTCCTAAAAGTTCCACCTTCAGCTCTCCCCTGCGCAGGTATTCCAAATTAACATCCGTAATCTCCAACTCTCCACGGGCTGAAGGTTTAAGGCTCTCTGCTATTTTCACCACATTATTGTCATAAAAATAAAGACCGGGCACAGCATATTTTGACTTGGGATTTTCAGGTTTCTCTTCGAGACCAATAACATTGAGGTTTTTATCAAAGCTGACAACACCGTACCGCCAGGGGTCTCGCACTAAATAACCAAAAACAATACCTCCCTTTTCGAGTTTGGCGCATCTACTGAAAATCTCAGGAAGACCATGTCCATAAAATATATTGTCCCCAAGAACAAGAGCGACCTTTTTATTGCCTATAAATGATTTTCCAATAATGAAGGCCTGGGCCAACCCTTCGGGATGGGGTTGTTCGGCATAAGATAACGAAATGCCCCATTGGGAGCCGTCATCAAAAAGGTCCCGGAACTTCGGTAAATCTGCTGGAGTGGAAATCAAGAGAATATCCCTGATGCCGGCTAACATCAAGACAGACAAGGGATAATATATCATGGGTTTGTCATAAACCGGCAACAGTTGTTTGCTGACAACTCTGGTAATTGGGTACATGCGGGTTCCTGAACCACCCGCCAATATTATTCCTTTCATGGTTTTCCCCAGTCTTCACAAGTGAGATTCCCGCTTTCGCGGGAATGACAATAAGGACGTTCGATCATTCCTGCAACCCCATTTTGTCATTCCCGCATGCTCCCCGCTTAAAACGTGCGAGGACAAGCTTTAGCGGGAATCTCAAAACATTGAAATCCCTATACATAAATTTATTAATCTTTCCCCTGAAAATCAGAGTAGCGCGCAATTTTTTAGTGTTATCTAAAATTATTTTTTAAATAGTACATTAATTCTCAAATTAAAACAAAATATTATTCCACTTCTTTCATCTGAATGGTGGCAACCATTTTGTTTTTCACCTTTACCTCGGTTACCAGAACAATTGTCTCCCGTTGTTTTATTCGACCACTTTGTTTCAATACTTTCAATGCCGCATCTACTGTATTCGATGGTTCATCTTCATCAAACTGAATAAGGAAAGGCACTGTTCCCCAATTCAGGGTCATTTGGTGATATGTTTTAGAGTCATCGGTAAAAGCATAAATAACTGTCTTCTCTGGGCGCAGCCATGCCGCGTGGCGTGCTGTACGGCCTGACCGGGTAAATATTACCAAGGCTCTGGCACCGAGTTGATCCGTCATAACACAGGCCGCCTTCATTAGTTTAGCCTGTTTGCTGTCCAATTCCGCCAGTTCAGAATATCCCGCGCCGCCGCTGCGCTCAATTCTACGTGCAATTCGATCCATTAGCTCAATACATTGCACAGGATATTTCCCGGCCGATGTTTCACCTGACAGCATAATAGCATCCGCCTGTTCAAAAACCGCGTTCGCGACGTCTGTTATTTCAGCCCGCGTTGGCGAAGGGTTTTCAATCATGGATTCCAGCATATGCGTGGCCACAATGACCGGTTTACCTTTACGAATACACTGTTTAACCATACGCCGCTGGATGATTGGCAGTTCTTCGTAAGGACATTCAATACCCAAATCACCGCGAGCCACCATAACCGCGTCCGCGGTATCAATGATTTCATCGAGATTGGAAATTCCCTGTTGATCTTCCAGCTTGGCAATAATTTTTTGCGACGTCTTTCGATCATTAATAATTTTTTTTAATTTAAGGATGTCCTTGGCCTCACGCACAAAAGACATGGCAAAAAAATCCACATCCAAATCAATACCCAGTTCAATATCTTTCAAATCCTTCTCCGTAAGTGCCGGTAAATTAACCCGCACACCAGGGAGGTTAATATGGCGGCGGCTGCCAAGCACACCTTCTGTGAGTACTTCACAATACAACTGGTTTTGGCGTTTTTCAAACACCTTCAGGTGGATTTCTCCGTTATCTATGAGGACAATATCATCGACACTAAGATCATCTATTAGGTGATCGTAATTAACATTGACTGAACGGTGTTTTTCAGAAGTAGCGCCTCTTACTGTTAAAGCGATAGTTTCACCCGGTTTAAGATGCAGCGCTGCCGGCAAATCACCGGTACGGATAGCAGGTCCCTGGGTATCCATTAAAATACCGACTGCGCGGTTACAGCGCCGGCTGATTTCCCGGACACTTGCGACAATCTTCCGTACCTGATCGTGTTTGGCATGAGACATATTGACGCGGGCAACATCCATTCCTGCCTTTATCAATTTTTCCAGCATCTCCGGTGATTCTGTCACTGTTCCGATCGTCGCGATTATGTTTGTCCTTCTTGATAAATTTATCATTAAGTGTTTTATCTATAAAATATTTAGTAATTGCAAGTTTCCCATAACTAACCCGCTAATAACTATACCAAGTTTTGCCGGGGCTTTAAAACAAAAACCATTCAAGTACAGGCAGGCGGATAATGAGATAAACTTTAGGTTTTCTAATTTCATCATAGACCTTTTTTAACGGAGCTTCTTTGATGTGCCATTTAGAGATGATTTTAAAAAAGTTCGAGCGTCATACAGATTTTTTCCTTGACAATTGAGCTTAAATTATTTAGTTTAGTTATATGACTAAACTAAATATTCATGAGGCTAAAACACACCTCTCCAGGTACCTCCTGAAAGTGCAGGAGGGAGAAACGATCCTGTTATGCAAAAACGGGATACCGGTAGCACAGATTACACCTTTATCCAAAAAACACAAACCCAAACGTCAACTTTTTGGGCTTGCCAGCGGGATGGGTAAAGTGCCCGATTCTTTCTTCGACTCCCTGACAGAAAGAGATTTTCCCGGAGCCGGGTTGTGAAATATCTCATTGATACAGCGGTTTTTCTTTGGATGATTTTTGACGAACAGCAAAAGATTTCAAAAAAAGCGCTGGTTTTATTAAAAGATGACAACAATGAATTTTATTTCAGTGCCGCATCCGCGTGGGAGATCGCGATCAAACATTCTATTGGAAAACTGGAACTTAAAAAGAACCCTAAAGACTGGCTTCCAGGCATAATTCTTAAAATGGGTCTGCGTCCTTTGCCCGTAACTCAACATCACGCATTTGAAATAATAAAGTTACCACCCTACCATCGTGATCCTTTTGACCGCATGATTATTGCGCAGGCAAAAATAGAAAATATTTCTGTCCTTACACCGGACTCTATTTTTAAGAAATATAAAGCAAGGGTCATCTGGTAAGTTTCGGCAATATCAGAATAAACATATGATAATACTGAAACAATATTTATTATACAAACCGGGACTAAAAACAAAAATCATTGAAGCTCCCCGCGGCAAGACCACGGGGAATCTTCTGTGTAAGGAGTTTAATTTTATTTTAAGTTCGCTCGCTAATCCCGTGGCAAAACCACCGGAAAATGCACTCGCTAAGCACGTTCAAGTGTAATATCACTGTTCACACCATTTAAAAAGTTTGTTTTTTTTCTGAAAATTGCTATTATATTATTTATGAGAAAGATAAAAATCACTGCCGAATTAACCCCTGCTGAAGAAGGAGGGTATGTTGTATATTGCCCTGAACTTGATGTTACCACGGAAGGAGAAACCGTGGATGAAGCCTTCGATATGCTAAAAGACGCCGCCGCCGGGTATATAGAGGTAGTTGGACTTGAAAATATTCCTCATTTTTCCAAAAACCATCAGGTCAAAGAATTGGAACTTGTGGTAAATGAGTAAACTGCCTCAAGTGAGTGGAGCAAAGCTCTCCAAACTCCTTGAAAAAGAGGGTTTCCGATTTGTTAAGCAGACAGGCAGCCACCGAATTTACCAAAAGCAAATTGAAGGAGAAAAAGTAACAATTCCTATACCTGTTCACTCCAACCGGCCTTTGAAGAAAGGCACCCTTCATAACATTCTTAAAAAATCCGGCATTACCAAAGAAAAACTTATATTCCTTACCTCTTTATTGTTAAGTTAACAACAAATCAAGTTAGTTGATAGGGTCAATTTTTTTATTGTTTACGAATGTAAAATAGCTGTAAGGCAGAAAGTCTTGCGGAGGAATAATTTAATTTTTTTTGTTTTATATTTGATTTACCTGGCAGGATTCATTAATACCCCGGGGAGTCGTTCAACAAAAGCTTTGATTTCATCACGCACTTTTCGATAATGATTAAGTGCTTCTTCTTCGGTTTTAGCATTTGCCGCCAGTTTCGGCGGGTCATCGAATCCGACGTGGACTGTTTTTGTTTTGCCGGGAAACAGCGGGCAATGTTCCTTCGCATGGCTGCAAATGGTTACAACATAATCAAACGTGATATCTTTCAATTCATCAATGTGTACAGACTTGTGCCAGGAAATATCAACACCCGCTTCTGCCATAACATTGACCGCGTTAGAGTTCAAACCAAGGGTTTCAATACCTGCCGAAAACGGTTCGATTTCATTGCTCTTTAAATGCCTTGTCCATCCCTCTGCCATCTGGCTCCGGCAGGAGTTTCCTGTACATAAAAATAATACTTTTATTTTTCCTGATTCTTTAATTCTCTCCCTCCGTTTTATCGTTATTACCGGGTTGATCCAAATCGTCTCCTTCGGTCAATGATTTCAATTCCAAACTTTTAATTTGCGGCAAAGAGGCGCCGATGATTCCTTCCATATCGCCATACATCCCGCTGATATTATTAACAGCCCTTTCAATTTGTTTTTCTCTTTTCGACCAATTTTTTGTCATTGCTCTTTTTTCCTGGTCTAAATCCTTTTTCATAGACACAAAAGTTTCCACCATCGCTTCAATTTTCTGCCTGAATTCAGGGCCGGATAGATAGTTATAGAGCACTTCCATTTTTTCATTTTTGCCCACTGCTGCCATTTTAGTATTTGCGACTTGAATTAGACTTAATCTCAACGCTGCGGCAAGACCGATTATTGAGGCATGATCGGTAATCCAGATACCATTCAAAGAGGCAAAATTTTTCACTTCTTTTGGCAGGGTTGTTGTCATTAAAACCGCGATTTCCGCTTTGACTTCCCTTTGATCATCTTTTAATTTTTCAATCCAACTGTTGCTCCATGCCTTTGTGCGTTTAGACTCCCAGATAATTGTCCCTGCGTAATGGCCAGATTGATTATGAACTTTTTGCAGTATGTCCGCGCCCCTTATGCCTTTTGGAACAGGCTCTATCTGATCCAGAGGGAAATTTGATTTCAAAATCTCTTCCAGTTCAAGTTCTAACACTTCCCCCTGTGTTTGCTGTGATCCCTGTTCTACTGTTCTTTTTAAGTCCTCAATCTGCGTTGTTAAATCACTTATCTTTTTTTCTTTTTCCAGGTCTTTTAGTCGATGATCTTCGGAAGCTTTCTTCAGGACTTCCTCCTGGATTTTCTTTCTTTCTTCATCAATTTTTCTGGTTATTTCCAGTTCAAAGGTTTTTTTATCCTCTTCAAGTTTCCGTCTATCTTTTCTAAGTTCCAGCTCAGCCTTTTGGGATTCCTGTAATTTTTTTTCCTTTTCCTGTATCTCTTCGCGCAGGTCTTTTAATTCCACATTAACAGACTCTTTTGCCTTTAACTTTGCTTCTTTTTCTATTTTTTCTTTTTCAAGTTTTACTTTTTCCGCTCCCTGTTCATTGAGCTATTTTTTTGTTTTCTCGATTTCTTTTTTTTT
>CBDUII010000149.1:0-6548 GCA_965367285.1 uncultured bacterium | reverse complement strand
CGCTGATTCCTGTTGTTTTTTGCTTCGCAGGTTTTGTTATTATGAATTCAAGTCTTTGCAGGAACTCTCCTTTGAGCGAATCTGCGAAGCAAAATTTGTAATCTGCGATTTGCCAAATTATGCTCTGAAAATCCAAAACTGTTTCTGCAATTTTTTTACTATATGGAGTTCCACCTTATCCATATTCAGCCACTACCTCAAGGATATCTTTAAGAAAAACTTTTTGTGGAGGGTCCATATTAACCCGCCACTCCACCGGTATTACGCTAAACCATTGTGCTTCTGTTTCAGGCCGCCCAGCAACCAGCCTTTTAATCATTTTATCGCTCAGGATGCTATTTTCTGGGTTTGGATATTGCGGTTTGATATTTTTTTTCCAGAAACGACGGAGAGCCTCCTCTAATGATTCCTCAACCTGTTCTTCCTCAATTGCTAATTGATCTTCGGTTGAATGCTGAACTTTTACGAGAATCTCAGGTTCTTTAGCAGGTCTTTCTTCTTGCACATAGATTTTTCGATCATCATCAAGCCTTTTCTTTAACACTTGCTTTAAACGTTCAATTTCTGCGGATCGTGTATGAAACCAGCTTGTTGACCAAATTCGATGGATATGCCAGCCTTTACTTTCCAATATCTCTTGCCGAAGCCTATCTCTGTCGCGAACGGATTTGGCAGAATGATAGGCAGCCCCATCACATTCTACGCCAATAAGATACTCACCAGGACGATCTGGATGCTTTACCCCGATGTCTATAAAGAAACCAGCCACTCCTACCTGTGGAGTAATCTCATATCCCAAATCGTTTAAAACTTTACCTACCGCTTCCTCAAATTCACTATCCGGCTCACGTCCGGTAGATGTCCCACTATCTAACACTTTTCCCGTTGCGGCATATTCCAAATAATTACGAAATTCCTTTACCCCCCTTTTTGTGTTTTCGCCAACACGTATATCCGTTGGCCGCATCGATGTAAATACTTCCACACGTTGTTTTGCCCGAGTCGCAATGACATTCAATCTTCTCCATCCATCCTCAGAGTTAACAGGTCCAAATCGTTGAAATACAGGACCACCATTTTTTTCAGGTCCATAGGTAGTGGATATAAAAATCACATCGCGTTCATCTCCCTGAACATTTTCAAGGTTCTTTATGAACAAAGGCTCTTTAGATTCATGTTCCGATATAAGTTCATCAATAACCGGATCACAACTTCGCATCCTATCAAGTAAAAGCTGAATCTCATCTGCCTGTTTCTTATTAAAAGCCACAACACCAAGGCTCTTATTTCTATGGCGGCGATAATGATGGACAATGTTTTGAACAACAATTTCCGCTTCAGATCGGTTTCTTCCGTTTCGATAAGATGGGTTTTCCACAAAGTTTGAGTAAACTCCGAATTCACGCGAATCAGGTTTTGGTGATGGAAAAACTATTAGGTCCCCTTTATAGAATCTTTCGTTGGAAAACTGGATTAGAGATTCATGCTGGGAACGATAATGCCAGCGTAGTCGCCGATAAGGAAATCGTTTAAGGCATACATTGAGAATAGATTCTGTATCGTCTACAATACTTTCTTCCGCTTCTTCATCTTCATCAACATTTACGTCAAAGAAACGAGAAGGTGGAAGCTGATTTGGATCTCCCACAATTACTATTTTACGGCCTCGAGCGATTGTCCCTAAGGCGTCTTCTGGTCGGATTTGGGACGCTTCGTCCATTACAACTAAATCAAATTCTATTTCTCCAGGCGCCAAATATTGGGCTACGGAAAGAGGGGACATAAGAAAGCAGGGTTTCAATGCCTGCAACGCATTACCTGCTTTTCTGATTAATTGTCTAATCGGTAAATGTTTTTTCTTTCCAGCCTCATGTATCAATAAACGTTTTTCTGTATAATTTTTTACTGGACCATGACCTATCCCCTCTGGAGGATTTACCTTACACAAACGGGCTGCGATCTTTTCCGCGTTTAGCTTTAGCATTTCTTTGTCCAGTTTTGCAAAGCGTTCCTGCAAATTCTCAAAACGAGTGTAACTAAATCCTGTGAGTTTTGGATTTGAGGAAACTTTTTGTTCCAGGATGCTGCTATATACTGAGAACTCAAAAGCCTTTCCGCATTCCTCTCCTTTTAGTCTTTCGGTTGCGACTTCATCCGCCAAATCTTTTAATCCAGCCTCACATACCTCCTCATACACTATTTGCCAGTGATTCATCGACGGTAAACTCGAAATTGTTTTTGTGCAGCTTTCTAACTTCTTGTCAAAATTTTCAAGAGTTCCCTCTTTACATCCAATCCAACCATCAAGATTAACTGTTCCAAACTTTTTAAAATAACTGAGTTGTTTCTCCAATGAATTACGAAAAGTTTTAGCTTTACCCCATATACTAATAAAATCCTCTCCGCGAAAAATTTTCGGTTCCGGTATTAGCCACCTAAGGATTTCAAGATTAATCGTTTCGCACTCAAGACGGTTTGATAACCATCTGTATACATCTCTGAGAAGATTAACCGGAGTTTCTGGCCCCTTTCCAGTATGGGCGTAACAATGTTTCGAAATGTTCAAATTTAATAATTCCGGACTCTTTTCCCCTGGCAAGTTTATAAGTTTCGACTACAGCCAACACGCGCTCAAGGGTTGCTCCTGTATTACACCATGGCTGAACGATGGCATGTATAGCAGAGTCAAGCTTTTCTAGCCACGGGCGAAGAGTGCTGGAAATATCATTTACGGGACGTTTCCAGATCAGTTTTGGCAGCGGATGGATTAGCGAGTATTCCTTGACACAATTTATCGCTTTGTTCAATTTATTTCGTACATTTTCCATCCTGTCAGCATGGGTATCCCAATCGGATAGAATATTCTTTGTTTTTTCTATTCCCACCAGTTCCCGTAATTCTTGAGAAAAATCAATCAATTTTTTTAGAGTTACCCAATCAGTTTCAATACCTTTGAATAATGTCCCCAGAGAATTACTAAATACTTCAGTTCCGGCGAATAAGTCCCGCTGTTCGCCATAATCAATTAATCTTTCAAGGTCTATAAAAAAATCTTGATCAAAAGAGTAAGATTTTGGTTGTCGCATTACCCCTTTGACAAATTGTTTGGATTTCCGATATTCTTTTTTAAAAAAGCGAAACCAATTATCTTTATTAACATAGATAGATTCATAGGCTTCTTTTAGTAGTTTTACACACCACAGTCGTTCTATATAAAAAATCACAGTCAATTCTGATGCTTGTGTCATTAATTCTTTATGTTTTGCTAGCGCCTCGGCTAAATGGTTATTAACAGATGCTTTTGCATGAAAAGGATTGGCATGGAACGACAATTCAGATGGACCAGAACCAAGACGTTTAGCCTGTTCAGAGACCTCTTTATAATCCTCCAGCGTACGCGCAAACCTGTCTAATAGCTCAATAACCGGAATCGATATCTCTGGCATTGACTCCAAGCTCTTTATAACAGTTTCTAAATGCTGCTTTTCCCGAGGGATATCTGCAAGAGTTATGTCAGCATTACACAAAACATTTACTAATCTTCCTGAATGTTTGCGTAACAATTCAACATATTCCCCCGATTTTTTTGAATGATAATCGAAAATTTCGTTAACGGAATTCACTTCTTTGTTAAAGTCTTCTACCATGGAAAGTAGCTCATCAAATTGCGTCATTAGATCATGATGTACGATTTCATGAGCAAGTGTTAAGTCAAAACCAGACGGAAAATGTGGCAAGACTTCATCAACATTTTGTTCACTTAATTTCAGTAACCGTGATACTTCACATAGAGATGAGCAAGTATCGGGTATTTTATAGCTTAACAGGCAAGTGTTTATAACATTTACAGCCTCTTTCATGTTTTCAATCGCTGCTATCATTTTGGATTGTTTCGATTCTTTATACTTCACTGGCAAGAAACCTTTCCAGGCTACGCGTGCTTCAAGAGGAATTGCAGCCCATTCTTTGCCGAGATCATCAAGTAAGTTTTTCATTTCCTGAAACCGATCAAGTTTTATACCCTCCGGAGTACTGACCGCTATCGGCTGAAATTCCTCAGGGAGTTTTTGACGTAAAAGTTCGACACGCCATGCTAATTTATATAATGGCAATTCTTCAGGACCAACAACCTCATTCATTATCTTGGAAAACTCAATCAATTCCTTTTTCGTTAGTTCGAGTTCTTGTTCACGATGTTTGATTTTTTGAGAAGCCTCTACTCTATGTTCTATTCGTTCTTTAACTGATTGAAGCAACTCCTTCTTACTGGTTTTAAGACCGTGAAGCTGTAAACAAAAAGCACCAAGTTCCATAATCTCAAGACGTTTGTAAACCACCTCCAGGGCGGCCATTTTTTCTGCTACAAACAAAACAGACAGGCCCTGGTCAAGAGCTAAGGCAATGAGGTTAGTAATAGTTTGAGATTTGCCTGTTCCTGGTGGCCCCTCGATTACCAATCCAGTTTGCCGTGTTAGGGCATCTACAAGGGCGGCGTATTGCGTGGAATCGGTATCCATAATTACGGGGAACTTAGGAGTTTTATTGCTTGGCCCATCACTATCCTGATCATATTCATGAGTAAGCTGATTGGGAGAAACATCACCATCTTCCGTGCCCAAAAGGACCTGTTTTAGAGTATTTTTATCAAGCAAGGATGAGTGTTTAGGCCATCGCTTGAAATCAAGGTCATGCCACATGACCTGTTTGTAAAATCGAAACATACCAAGCGCCATTTCACGAACCACACACCACCCATTCTTGCTTTTAGAAGCTATAGCCTTGTTAACTTCTTTCCAATATTCTTCCGGAGATTGTTCATCCTTTAACAGAGGCAAAGAGAGATCAAAATCATGTTTTAGCTTTTCATAAAGAGAATAATTTGTATCTAAAGCTTCATCATCAAAAATCAGCCTGTAGTTGGCAATCCCGTAGCCACGTTCTCTTTCAAGACGTACTGGTAGAAGGATTAAAGGGGAACGGAAATGTTGGGCTTCTTCATAACTGTCATGCCAATGAAGAAATCCAATAGCGAGATAAAGGTTATTGGCGCCGGTTTCCTCAATTATAGATTTATGATTTAAGTAGAGCTTTCGCAGTCGTCTTTCTAATTCTTTTTCAGAAAAAGGTGTTTGTAAACGATTGTCAGTGTATCGGTTATCAATTCCACTTTTTTTTGTGTTGAGATTGTGGCAAGGAGCGATCCGGCTGTTTGATTTCTGCTTCATCAAAGAGGGCGGGTTGATCTGTATTATTATCTAATTCGCCTTGCACATAAGGGTCAAAATAGAACCCGCCTCCATTTTGAACCAGATGTTCAAATACCTGATCAGGCATTTCATCGATAATAGCGATATCTCGCGCTGACTCTTTATAGTTGAGCAGTCTGTTACGGCGGGTTTTATCAAGAAGCCGACTTCTTATCTTTTCAAGTATTGACTTAAGATATTCGGTATGCTCTTCTGACTCTGCCATTTTTAATTTACCTTAATAATTGTAAATATGGCTTATTCAAAATTATATAAAGGTATTTGTAGATTCTTAAAATGATTCCATCACATGCCTGCCGGCAGCATCTTCAACAGTTCTTCCCGGATACCCCTTTTTATGTTTTACGCTGCCTCGGAAATCGCGAAAAGGTTTCACAGGGTGAAGCACTACCTCTTTGCCTCTTAAAATTAGTTCTAATTTATCTTTTGCTCCGACCCCAAGAAAAGTGCGGATTTTTATAGGAATAGTAATCTGACCTTTAGATGATACAGTGACAAGACTCATTATTTCCTCCTCATAAAAAGTATTTTCTTTACAATTGTAAAAAGTAAAGGAAATGATGTCAAGTTAGAGGGAGAAGTTGTAATAGAACAGATAACTTATTCCTGACATGCAACGCCCTAAACTATTTAATTTTTTTTCTTGACATTATTATTAGATTATTACAGTATTTTAGTAGATGCTAAATTACTACAAGAAAAAATTTATATGAAATGTGCAGGGCCGACATTATCCAAAAAAGATTTAAGCACATTAAAAGAAAAGCTTATTTTTAATCCTGAACTCGATGAGTTATCGGTATTTTTCGGCTTGATGTCATCATCTTCCCGCTTGAAAATTGTTTATCTTCTTCACGGCGTAAAAGAAGCCTGTGTATGCGATATCGCGGAAATCCTGGATATAACGGTTTCTGCTGTCTCCCAGCATTTAAGCAAATTCAAGGCATATGGACTTGTTAAAGCACGAAGGGAAAACCAGACCCTCTATTATTCTTTAAATGATAAAGGATTTTTAAAACATCTTTATAAATATTTTGATGATTTTAAAGAATGAAATAATGGAACACGGATTACACCGATAGGCAAAGCCGCAACCAAAGAATAGAACGCAGATTACGCAGATTGAACAGATTTTACGCAGATTTTCCATTTTTGTTCCCAGGCTGTGCCGTAATGTCATTCTGAGGCGTTTGTGATTGCAACACAGCCTCTCGGCCTGGAAACAACAAAAATAATTTAATCTGTGTTAATTCGTATCATCCGTAAAATCCGTGTTCCATA
>CBDUII010000148.1:0-6576 GCA_965367285.1 uncultured bacterium | reverse complement strand
TTGTCCTTTTTGTTTCTTGAAATTATCTAAGTCAATCTGTTTCAGTTCGATACGAGTTATCTCATAGTAAATTTTGGTTAAGTCTCTTGCAATAACGATTTTCCTGTTGCCTAAAATTAAATAGATTTCTCTTAAAGTGGCTTGAATTCTGTAAGGGTACTCGAAAAAAATTAGTGTACTGGTTTCATTGGACAATTCTTCCAACCGTTTTCTTTTTTTTCCCTTACCGCGCGGTAAAAACCCTTCAAAAATAAAACGGTCTGTCGGCAATCCCGAAACAACAAGAGACGCTAATGTTGCCGAGGACCCTGGAATTGAAACTAATTTAATATCATTCTCAAGGGCTTTCCTGACAAGATAAAATCCCGGATCTGAAATACAGGGCGTTCCGGCATCTGAAACCAGCCCGATAGTTTTGTTGGAGAGAAGAAAACTCAATAATTTTTTTGAAATACTAATTTTATTGTAATCATGATAACTAATGATTTTGTTATGAATATCATAATGCGCAAGAAGCTTTTTTGTGCGGCGCGTATCCTCTGCCGCAAGAATATCGACTTCCTTAAGCGTTTTTATGGCACGATAGGTAATATCCTCCATGTTCCCTATAGGTGTGCTGATAATAAATAATTTTCCTTTTCCCATAAAGGATTATGGTAACCGTTCGCGAGTTCAGAGGTTCAACGAAAAAAAGGCACCCTTGAACGGTGAACTTTGAACCTGTGAACGCTTACGGTTTTTTTTTGGCGGAGAGGGAGGGATTCGAACCCTCGGTAGGGGATTAGCCTACACACACTTAGCAGGCGTGCGCCTTAAGCCAACTCGGCCACCTCTCCTGGATTTGCTTCGCAAATACTATAAACTTTTAACCTATTAACGTAACATCAAACTGATTTCATCACTTATCAATTTTGTAGTTTAGCGCTAAATCAAAACCTGCAACGACCTCATAGACTGATCTTATTGATATCCCTAAGAACCTTGCGAACTCTGAATCAGAATTATCCGCGGAACCTTCAGCAATATTTAAAACTATTAAGTTTTTAACCACTGGTTATACGTAAAAATTGCTCCGCAATTTTTTACGGAGGGAGTAGGATTCGAACCCACGGAACTTTCGTTCAACGGTTTTCAAGACCGCCGCCTTCAACCACTCGGCCATCCCTCCTTCTTAGTTTACAATTTTCAATTTTCAATTAACAATTGTCAATTTTTTTTATCACTTCCAGTCCATCCATATAGTCACGAACAGCTTCCGGAATTACTACGGATCCATCTTCCTGCTGATAGTTCTCTAATATAGCAACCAGCAATCTGCCAACTGCCAATCCTGAACCATTCAGGGTATGGACAAACTCTGGTTTGGAATCCGGTTTCTTCCTAAAGCGAATTCCTGCCCTGCGGGCCTGAAAATCTTCAAAATTACTGCAGGATGATATCTCCCTGTATCGTTGCTGACCTGGCGTCCATACTTCAATATCATAGGTCTTCGCGGCAGCAAAGCTCAAATCAGCCGCGCATAAGCAAACAACCCTGTAATGAAGGTTCAACCTCTTTAACACTTCCTCCGCGTCATTTAACAGAGACTCCAGTTCATCATAGGAAGTTTCCGGTTCCGCAAATTTTACCAGTTCTATTTTATTAAACTGGTGCTGGCGTATTAAGCCGGTGGTATCTTTACCATAAGAACCTGCTTCGCTGCGAAAACAGAGCGTATTTGAAGTATAGCGTAAAGGCAATTTCTCTGACGATAATATTTCATTACGATGCAAATTAGTTAACGGCACTTCTGCCGTAGGTATTAAATATGAGTCACTATTCTCTAATTGAAAAAGGTCTTCTTTAAATTTCGGGAGCTGGCCCGTTCCAACCAAACATTCTTCTTTTACGATGACCGGCAGCAGCATTTCTTTATAACCATGTTCCTTTGTTTGAAGGTCCAGCATAAAATTTATCAAAGCCCGCTCTAATTTTGCTCCCGGTCCCTCATTAACAACAAACCTGGCTCCGGATAATTTCGCTGCCTTTTTGAAATTCAGGATACCCAGGTTTTCACCAATTACATCATGTTCTTTTAGTTTAAAGTTAAAATCCGGTGGTTTTCCCCACTTTCTGATTTCCTTATTATCATTTTCGTTCTTACCCGGCGGAACAGTTTCATGGGGGATGTTTGGAATATAAAGAAGTAATTCCTGTAATTTGCTATCAAGCTCCTTTAGCTTTTCCTCTAATTTTTTAATTCCCCCTGATGTTTTTTTTACTTCTTCTTTTTCACGTTCTTTCCCTTCCCCTTTAGATTTCCCGATTTCAGAGGAAAGGGCTTTCCTGCGGTGTCGTAGTTCCTCGACTTCTTTCAAGATTACACGCTTTTGATTATCAACCTCCAAAACCTGACTAATATCAAGAGTTATACCTCTCGCGCTGATTCCTTTTTGTATTTCATTTGATTTTTCCCTTATTTTCTTTAAGTCGAGCATTTATCTTCTTCTTGCGGATAAACGTTTTTCAATAGAACTAATTTTCATTTCCAGTAGTTTTTTATTGGAATAATGATCTTTTAATTCTCTAAATATATTTAACGATTCTAATAAATTTCCTTCCTCTTCGTAACAGGATCCTATTTCAAATTTAATTTCAGACATAAAACGACTATCAGGAAACTTTTCTTTAAACCTATCATAGTTTTTAACAGCCTCAGAACAGTCTCCTAAAATAAAATTACTGGTTACCGTTTGATACAGGGATTCTTCTACAAGAGGGCTGACAGGGAATTTTTCTGCCAATATTTCATATTCTACAATAGCCTGTTTATAATCACCTTTTTTAAAATAACATTTGGCTATTTTAAACTGTCCTTCGCCCGGTGAAATCCAATTTCCAAAATTATTTATCAGGCGCTGGTATTCAATAATTGCCTGATCATAGTCGTTCAAACTGTTTTCGTATATTTCAGCAATATAACTCTGGGCCTGGAATTTTAGCTTAACGCGAGCGTTGCTGGTAAGAAGTAATTGCCGAAAAGATTTTATAGCGTTTGAAAAATCGCTGTAGCTTAAGTAATAAAGCTCCCCGGTTTTAAAAAGGGCGTCGTCATACAGATCGCTGGAGGGATAATTTTCTATAATGTTTAGAAAATTATTTAACGACTTTTCAGTCTCTCCTTTACCCCATAAATCCTGACCGGTTTGATAAAGGATCTCCGCGGATTCCCTCGAACAAGAAATAGTGATTATAATTAAGAGAAAACAAATGGGTATAAAAAAAAATCTGAAATATGCCACTATTCCTCTTTTTCGACGACTCTGGCCATATCAACTATTTTTGTCCCTTCTTTTAAGCGGACCATGCTGACTCCTTGAGTATTTCTTCCTATGGTGGAAATTTCACTAACTTTCATGCGTATTATATTTCCGTCGGAAGTAATCACCATAAGCTGGTCTTCATCAGAAACTATTTTTATGGACATAACTTTTCCATTTCTTGCTGTACACTTAATGTTAATTACTCCTTTGCCCCCGCGGCTTTGAACACGATATTCTGAGCTGTCCGTCCGTTTTCCAAAACCATTTTCCGTAATCGTCAAAGCCGTGGCCTTCTCCCCAATAACTTCCATGCTAACGACCTTGTCTTCTTTTTTTAAAGTTATGCCCCGGACTCCTCTACCCGATCTTCCAATAGGTCTGATTTGATTTTCGTTAAACAGGATAGCCATGCCATTTTCAGTTCCTATAAAAATTTTCCTGTTGCCGTCTGATTGCTTAACATCAATAAGTTGATCTCCCTCATCAATTGTCAGAGCAATAATACCATTTGACCGGGGATTGCTGAAGGCCATTAAAGAGGTTTTCTTAATAATTCCTTTTTTCGTACCCATAACCAGAAAACGTCCTTCTTCAAATTTCTTCACCGGGACAACGGCCGCCATTTTTTCCTCTTTTTGCAGTTGCAGCAGGTTTACTATGGAGGTCCCCTTTGAGGCTCTCCCAAACTGAGGAATTGCATGAACCTTTAACCAATAGACTCTGCCTACATCTGTAAAGAAAAGGAGATATTCATGGGTGGATGCTACATATAAATCCACTATATAATCTTCTTCCTTAACGGACATGCCTTTTATTCCCTTCCCACCTCTTCGCTGGGCTCGATACAGGCTCACGGGGTTTCGCTTAATGTACCCGGTATTGGATATTGTCACGACCATATCTTCTTCAACAATCATATCTTCTATGCTGATATCTTGAGTTACTTCAATAATTTCCGACCTTCTTTCATCGCCATATTTATCCTGGATTTCCTTGAGCTCATCTTTGATAATTTTAAAGATTTCTTTCTCGCTGCCTAATACAAAAGCCAGCCCCTGGATTTTATCTTCCAGTTCTTTTAATTCGTCTAATATTTTCTGTCTTTCTAATCCGGTCAGGCGCTGCAGTTTCATATCCAAAATGGCTTTCGCCTGAATCTCATCCAGTTTAAACTTCGCGATCATTTTCTCCTGAGCTTCCCTCGGTGTTTCAGCTTTTTTAATTAACTTAATAATCTCATCCAAAGAGTCAAGCGCTATTTTTAATCCTCGCAGTATATGAGCTCTTTCTTTTGCTTTTTTCAGATCAAATTCGGTACGACGGGTAACTATTTCTTTTCTGAACTGAACGAACTTATCCAGCAAAGTTTTGAGGTCCATAACTTTGGGCTGATATCTATCGAGCGCCAGCATAATAACCCCAAAGGTTTCCTGCATCTGGGTTTGCTTGTATAATTTATTTAATACCACCTGGGACATGGCCCCTCTTTTTAATTCTATTACCACACGAATCCCGTCCCTGTCAGACTCGTCTCTCAAATCGGAAATACCTTCAATTTTTTTATCTCTTACTAATTCCGCGATTTTCCCGACAAGTTTTGCCTTATTAACCTGGTAGGGCAACTCACTTATAATTATGGTTTCTCTATCATTGTTCGGGTTTTTTTCAATAATTGTTTTTGCTCTCATTTGAATTCTGCCGCGTCCTGTTTCGTACGCGGACTTAATTCCCTCTTTTCCGTGAATAAATGCGGCGGTTGGAAAATCCGGTCCTTTCACAAATTTCATTAAACCTTTGACATTAATTTCCGGATTGTCAATAAGAGCAACAATTCCATCAATTATCTCATTCAAATTATGGGGTGGGATGTTTGTTGCCATGCCAACCGCAATTCCAGACGAACCATTAATTAACAGGTTGGGAATTTTGGCCGGCAACAATAAAGGCTCTTTTAGGGAATCATCATAATTTGGCCCAAACTCCACGGTTTCTTTGTCTATATCATCCAACATTTCCGCTGCTATCTTGTTCATCCTGACTTCGGTATACCTCATTGCCGCCGGGGAATCGCCATCAATAGAACCGAAATTTCCCTGACCGTCTACAAGCGGGTACCTGAGAGAAAAACCCTGAGCCATTCTAACAATCGTGTCATATATGGCTGTGTCTCCATGGGGATGGTATTTACCAATCACATCCCCGACAACTCTTGCGGATTTTTTATATGGTTTGTTCCAGTAATTGCCCAGTTCGTTCATCGCAAAGAGTACTCGTCTGTGAACAGGTTTTAAACCATCTCTTACATCCGGAAGCGCTCTTCCTACAATTACACTCATTGCGTAATCTATGTAGGACTTTTGCATTTCGTCTTCGATGTTTACTGATTCAATTGTTTCTCTAATTGACTCCATTTAACTCCTCTTCTAATCTTAATGTTGCAAAAAACGAGATTTTTCAGTCGCGGAGCCTGTGCTGAATACATTCACTGCGTTCAGTTCATAAACTCCGTGAAAGTACTCCCTCAGAATGACACGCAGGAGGTTTTAGATAGTGTCGGCGAGGATTCTTGATCGGACTGCTATCGTATTGTCTACAGACTGGCAACACCGTGTAACATATTATACTGAAATTTATAGAAAACTAAATATCCAAATTACTAACCTGGTCTGAATGTTGTTCTATAAATTTTCTTCTCTGCTCAACTTGATCGCCCATTAAAATCGTAAATATCTCGTCAGCAGCTACAAAATCATCGGTCTTAACTTGCAGTAAAACTCTCTTCTCCGGGTCCATGGTCGTTTCCCACAGTTGATCCGGGTTCATTTCTCCAAGTCCTTTGTATCGTTGAATAATCAGCCCTTTTTTTCCACCGCTAATTATGGATGTCATTAACTCTTCTTTGCTGTTTATTATAGTTTTTGTGCCGTTTTCTACTAATTCAAAGGGGGGTTTATCCAAGGTCTCAATAAATTGATATATCTTCTGGGTGTTTTTGTAAAGCACAGAAGTTATTAATTCTCTATTTATTTTTGTTTCAAATCTGTTATTATTCCGGGTTCCCTCTACTGCTATTTCAAATTTATTATTATCCTCGTCAATCTGAATTATTAACTTATCTATAGTGAAAAACTTATTAATTTTCAAAGACGTCGGTTCATCAGCTATAGTATAAAGATTTTCAGAAGTCTTTTTTATTTTTAACCCTGCTTTTTCAAATTGATTTGATTCTTCTAGTGATAATTTCTTTGAGATATTAATAAAAACAGGTAGTGTA
>CBDUII010000147.1:0-6586 GCA_965367285.1 uncultured bacterium | reverse complement strand
AAGTGTGGATGATCCACGTGAAGTTAAAGCAAATAAATTTGCCGCGGAAATATTGATCCCTCGTGACCAAGAAAAGAAAATTGCTGCTTTGAAGTCAAAAGCAGATGTAATTAAGATTGCAAGAGAACTGGGAGTTCCTCCCGGGATTGTAGTAGGCCGCTTTCAGCGACTGACTCAGAAATGGAGTTATTTCAACAATCTCAAGCGTAAATTTAAATGGGCTGCATAATGAAGAATGAAAATTAAGTTCAACATAAAACAACAACGTCACTTCTCTCAAATCATTGAAAACCACGGCAACCATAATGCAAAAGCAGCCAACGTTGAAACCCACACAATAAGGCGATTTACCCGGTTCCCCTGTTTTTTGATATGGATCAGGTAATTTGCTCGTCCGATAAATAATGCAGAAAAGATAAGCAAAAAAGGTGTGTACTGCATCAGAGTAAGCCTCATTGCGGCTGTTCCCGCCAAACCAAAAACCCCCAATACTGCGGGCAATACACAACACCAGGGAACCGCGAAGGCAACTGAAAAAATACCAGCACTTTGTATGTTTTTAGATGACGTATTCTTCATTTATATGTGCTTCACAGATATGTAAAATATTGTTTTTTTGGACCGCAAAGCCGCAAAGCAAGATAATTTGTAACTTTGCGTCCTCTGCGTCTTTGCGGTGAATTCATTTTATTTGAGGCGGCTCCGCTATGTTTATTCAAATGTAAATACAAGTATTCGATCATGGGCCGTATCAGTAGCAAAAATTCTTCCATCCGGGCTTATGGCTATGCGGCTTGGTGAAAAAAGTTTTGTTGGTAAATCAAGATTCCATTGACTGATTACTTTTCCGTTTTCTGAGAGAACCACAATACGGTGATTAGCGCTATCTGTAATAAATATCCTATTAGCCTTATCTACCGCAATGCCTGATGGAACACGGAACCACCCCTTCCAGGACGTGGCAATGCCCCAACCGAAAATACCCCCCCATTTATTCAGGTATTTTCCTTCAGAAGAAAATTTCTGGATTCTATTGTTATAGGCATCAGCCACATAAATGTTGCCTTCTTCATCCACAGCCACATCAGTTGGATAATGAGTAGCCCCGCTCCAGAACCGGCCAGGCTTACCGATCTGAAAAAGGAGAGACCCTTTTAGATCATAAGCTTCAATTCTTTTGTTATAAAACTCGGCTAAATAAACACGATTATGCTCAGGATCAATATCCAATCCCGCGGCGACTGTAAACTCGCCCGGTGCTTTACCGCTTTTACCCCATTCTTTGATATACTTGCCATTAGAGGTAAAGACCTGTATACGGTCCAGATCATAATCACTTACATATACATTGCCTTTACCATCCACCGCTACATCTACAGGTTTAGAGAATTCACCTGCTCCCTCTCCGTGTGACCCCCACGAGAGAAGAAAGTCTCCATTGGGTGATAATTTCTGAATCCTTGCATTACGAGAGTCGGCCACATAAAGATTTCCCTGGTTATCAAAGGTCAATCCCATTGGCTCATTAAATTCTCCAGGGCCTTCACCGGTTGTGCCCCAGGATGTTATAAGGTTTAATCCTTTTGGGTTGTCTGATCCAGCAATAGAAAACAAGGCAAAACCAGTGTATAGGGCAGCCAGGACAAAAATTGTACCGACGATTTTTAAAAAAGTAATAGTTTTCATATTTAAAAGAATTAAAGTTTATTTTGGGATACTTTTAAGTGTTATCTTTTTAGGCATTAACCGGAGGAGAGCCTTTGGATCTTCTTTAATAAGGGCGATTAAAGTAACTTCCTTGCCAAATACCTCTAAGGATTTTTTTATCACCTTGTTGGCATCTACTGGAAAACTCTGGCCTGTCTCGGTTATCTTAAAACGATACCCCTCTGGAGTGCGGATTAGTTGTCCCACAAACTCAGCCTTGATCTCTCTTGGTGAAAACCCGGCATCGTAAACATACTGATTGAGTGTCTTAACTCCTAAGATTGGTTTGCCTTTAATAAAGCCGACCTCGACTATTCCTTCTTTCATGTTCATGTCGTACCAGGCGATTTTGCCTGACTTTTTAAAGAAACGCTCCATGCCGTAAGCGCAAAAATAGCAAGCCAGACCGTCCGCGCGAATATAGACTTTATTCTCCCCTTTTTCCGCGGAGGGTTGGATGTTCTTTGCATTTGCTATTGATGAAAAGGCAAAGATTATCGTAATAATCAAAAAAAACAAAAATCTTATTTTTATATTTTTCATAGCCTATTACCTCCTTTATAAGAAATTAAAAACGAAACTCAGCCACCAATTTAAAGGTGTAATCTTTTGGATCCTGAGCGCCGTTTATTGACTGAATAATTGGAATCTGAACACCACCGCGCAGCATGATGCGATTAGTAGGAGAAATTAAAATCTCTGGTGAAAAGAAAATAAAATCTCCACCCGAATTGGGATCATCAAGCCCGTTTACCTGTGCCCTGTATTCATGAAGGTAATTCAGCTCAAAGAAATAGACTATGTCTGTTTCTTCCAATCCACGCAGTTCAGGGCGTAATCCGTAAGCGGCGTCCAGATGAAGCCTGTCTCCTGGTTTGGTGTTGTTATCCTCAACACGGTATAGATACCGGACATCCACAAAATAATACCAATAAAGTCCTTCCCTGCCGTGGGCAAGACCGGTTAGAATATCCGGTTTGTCCCGTCCCAGCCTTCCATCTCCGCGTCCCACCGGAATAGTGGACTGCAAGATAGCGGAAACAGAGTACTTGACACGGGGCAGGTCCTTATCCCAGAAGCGCCATTTGAACATGACGGAAGGGTTGCCCAGACCGTTTTCCACATTCTGCCCCTGTGAACTGATCCCTTCCTCTCGGACAAAAGGGACAGATAACCCTACTGCCAGATCACGGGTTAAACCATAAGTTAACTCTTGCTCCAATTCAAACTCGCGTTCATTTCCGCGTTTAGTACTTTGAATGCTGGTATGTAAATCGAATGCCCCTTTACCCGGAGCCTCAGGGCTAAGCATAAATATCGGCTCGTGGGCAAGGGATAAGTTTGGAATCAGAAACCAGATAAACACTGCAATAAACATAAAGCGGCCAAAGGGCCGCAACCAAATGGAGCTGCCGCTCCGGTGAGCAAACAAAAAAACTTGTTCAAAAAACAAGTTTTTACAGAGTAATAGTATAGATCGGTTTAATGTCATGATATTTCACCTCCCTTTTAAAAAATTATTAGACGAGATAACAGGATACAAATCAGGTGTCAGATGTCGGTTGTCAGGAGTCAGTTTTTTCCTCTGAGCCCTGATCCCTGGCCTCTGAACCCTCTTTTTCGTCCTTTAAATATTTCTTATTTCAACTTCTCCTGCCTTTCTTATCAATAGTTCTGAGTATCGGGCATTTTTCTGTTGGCTGACCGGCATGACAAGTTCTTATCAACTCATTCAGGACTTTTCGCATGGTTTGTAAGCCTTCTATTTTTCTATCAATTTCCCGGAGTTTGTCATTCGCTTTTTCTTTAATATCCGCGCATCGGGCTGTTGTGCTGGCCTTCAACCTCAGAAGCTCTTCGGTTTCTTTCAGGGTGAAGCCCAGTTCTTTAGAATATCGAATAAACTCCAGACGTTTTTTTGCCTCGTTGTCGTACAACCTGTATCCGGACTCCATCCTTGTAGTAGGTAACAGGAGTCCGCGCCGTTCATAATAGCGAATAGTCTGAATATTGACTCCGACCTTTTTCGCCAGTTCACCAATCTTGCATTCCATATTTTCCCCTCCTGAAATAAATATAAGGTCTATACTATAGTATAGAGTCAAGTTAAAAATTAAAACATCACGACTATAAAAAATACTTGACAAATTTGTTATTAGAATATGTATTTAAGTAGTCACTTATTAACTTATTCAAATAAGGGGAACATGGAAATGAAGATAGGACCTTCCGAAATGTTTAAAGCGCTGGCCGTGGAGACCCGCGTTAAAATGATCGAACTCTTGAAATCAAAGGGGCCATTAGGCGCGAAAAACATTGCAGAATTAGTTGGCATAACACCTGCTGCCGTATCACAACATCTGAAGGTGTTAAAACAGACAGGTCTTGTCAGGAGTGAAAGAAAAGGATATTGGATTCCGTATTCAATAGATGAAGAAGCATTGGAAAACTGCAGAGACCTATTGAACGAGGTTTGTACATGTGGGTGCGAAGGAACAGGCAAGTTCAGAGCGAAGGAACTTAACAAGTCAAATTTAGAATCTCTTAAAAAGTATGAGAAGGTGTTGGAAAGTAAGCTTAAAATTATCAGGACAAGAATTAAAGAAGTAAAGGCAAGAAGAAAGTAGGAAATTTTTTTGTGCTTATAATTAGGTAATTGCTTAAATACCTAATTATTGATTTTGTTTTTTAAATCCATAGGACTATAGAGGAGGTCACTATGTGTCTTCGACAGAAAGGGGGTGATAAAAACGGCTGATAATAAAAGCCCTTGTGGTTGCGGGTGTATCTCATGGCTAAAAAAAAACTGACATCAAAGCCACAGAGAAAAGGTAAAAAAGTAAAGTAGTACATTTTGCCTTGCCAAAAGGGGTGGGGGTGAAAACTAAAACCCTCACTTCCTTTGCCTTTTTACTCCAAGTAACGCAATGACGCAGTCTGACTACTGTCATTGCACTCCCAAAATAGAATCCAGCCACAGCGGGGGATACCCCACGTGGTATCCTATCAATCCTGTTCATCCTGTCAAAAAAAGTCCATTTCATCTTTTAATAGAGAAGTTTTAAGGGTTTTGGTTATAATAGGTTTGGCTAAAATTAAATTGAGAAGATTTATGTCTAAAATGACAATTTATACTGTTACTAAACGAAAGCTTATTTTTTTAGACGCTGTTACTTCTTTTTTTTTTACAGCGTCTTATGCAAAGCTGAACAAGTTTTATTGTTTACTCACCGGAGCGGAAGCTTCATTCGGTTGCGGAGCCTCTCCGCTTTCTGAGCTATTTGATTAAGGAGGTCTGATGAAAGTTTTGGTTAGCGATAGCCTGTCTGAAAGTGGAATTGAGGTGCTTAAAAAAGCGGATGGGATTGAAGTCGACGTAAAAATCGGATTGTCCAATGAAGAATTGATTGGAATAATTGGTCAATATGACGGTCTTGCCATAAGGAGCGCTACCGAAGTAACTGCCGATGTTATTAAGGCCGCGGCCAACCTTAAAGTTATAGGCAGAGCAGGTATCGGCATAGACAACGTTGACCTGAAGGCAGCCAGCAAGAAGGGCATCGTAGTTATGAATACACCGGGAGGAAATACCATTACTACAGCGGAGCATACTATTTCAATGATGTTAGCCCTGTCCCGAAACATCCCCCAGGCAACCACATCATTAAAAGCGCGCAAATGGGAAAAGAAAAAATTTATGGGAGTAGAAATTTATAATAAAATTATGGGTATTATAGGGTTCGGCAAAATCGGACAAATTGTTTCCCGACTTGCCAGGGGCCTTCAAATGAACGTGATAGTCTATGACCCTTTTATTTCAAAAAATGTGATTCAGAAAACAGGCGTCGAAGTGGTAGAACTGGATGACCTTTTTAAACGATCGGATTACATAACTCTCCATGTTCCAAACACGGAACACACAAAAAATCTTATTTGCGAAGAAACGATAAAAAAAATGAAATTGGGCGTCCGTATTATAAATTGCGCGCGGGGTGGTATTGTTAATGAAGCCGATTTACTGAAAGCAATTAAGGGGAAAAAGGTTGCCGGAGCCGCTTTAGATGTTTTTGAAAAAGAGCCACCGGGAGAAAACCCGCTCCTCCTTTTGGATGAAGTCATCTGCACCCCTCATCTCGGCGCGTCTACTGATGAAGCTCAGGAGAATGTTGCAATAGCTGTGGCTGAACAAATTGTTGATTACTTAAAAAACGGGCAGATAAGAAACGCAATAAATGTTCCTTCGGTAGACGCGGAAACTTTAAAGAAAATCAAGCCTTATTTATACCTTGGGGAAAAACTTGGCTCTCTTCAGTCGCAGCTTTGCAAAGGAAGGATTCAGCAAATTAATATCATATACAGCGGCGAGGTAGCAAAAATGGAAATCAGCCCTATCACTTTAGCCGTACTGAAAGGGCTGCTAAGCGTGTTTGTTGAAACAGACTTGAATATGGTAAATGCCCCGGTTATTGCCAAAGAGAGAGGAATTGAGGTTTTAGAATCCAGGTCAAGCGAATCTCATGATTTTGCTTCGCTCATATCTGTAAAAATTGCCACGGATGAAGAATCTAAAACAGTAGAAGGAACTCTATTCGGGAAGGAAGATATCAGAATTGTGCGGATTGATGAATATCGTATTGAGGCTTCTCCTGAAGGGAACATGCTGGTTTTTTCCAATGTTGACGCGCCGGGAGTTGTTGGAAAAATCGGCACTATTCTTGGAGATAATAATATTAATATAGCCGGGTTTAATTTAAGCCGTAAAATAGTTAATGGAAAAGCAATGGCTATTGTAAACCTTGATTCACCTCTAACTGACAAGGCGCAGGATGAAATAAAGAAAATATCTAATATTATATTTGCAAAAAAAATATCATTGTAA
>CBDUII010000146.1:0-6586 GCA_965367285.1 uncultured bacterium | reverse complement strand
TTGCTCGTGAGTGGCTTGAAATCAATTATGTAGCGGCAAACTCCAGTAATGATTCAATCACAAAAAACTCGTATCACGTAGGGCAGGTTAATATAAAACCGAACATCATGGATATGGAAGGAAACTATCGTTTTTATTTTATAAGCGACGGACGGAACTATGCCAGGATAGATGACAGTGGAAGCACTTCTAATTCAAATTTTGGCTGGGGTTTAAGTTTTGACCAGCTTGTTACTGAAAATATAGGCATTTTTTTAAGATATGGCTCACAAAAAGATGATTTGACAGCAAACACGGTTACCTCATCTATAAGTGGTGGTGTCTCAGTAAATGGAAATGTTTGGAGAAGAAGCGATGATTTTATAGGACTTGGATCCGGAGTCGTTAAGAAAAATGAGGGAATAACTACGGCTTATTCAGGCAACCAGAAGGTGCTTGAGCTTTTTTATCACTACCAGTTGTGGGATAACCTGTCTATTACACCTGACATTCAGATTCATAAAAATCTACCAAGAGCCGATACCAGGGATATAACCGTGTACGGTGTTCGCGTCCAACTCGATTTTTTTTAGTCTCGCAAAATATCTTGACACTTCCTATAAAATTGATTATACATTAAGCACGTTGCAGGTTCTCAGGGAATTCAGTGAAACACTGAAGTGGGCCCGCCGCTGTAATCAGGGACGAACACCGCAAATAACCCACTATCCAAATTAATGGACGGAGAAGGAGCGGCAAGTAGGATGATCTGAAAGCCAGAAGACCTGTCTGCAACCTGATTTGCAACCCCCGGGGTACAGTAGCTTTTGAACAAAATTAGAGAGTTATACAGAATGGGATTGTCAATCCAATACATGTTTGAGGATTAAAAAGGGAAAATCCCCAAACTCATAATTGAGTTTGGGGATTTTTTTTTGGAAATGACATACTCCCCGACGCAGAGCATCGGGGTATCTAAAACAACTTTATCAATTTTTTCGACGTAGAACGTCGGGGAATTAAACCCACTGTGTGGGATTAATTTATAACTGATGAATACAAAAGAAAGCTTAACAACAAAAAACGCGTTTAAAGAAAGCGATAAGAATGGTGTTTACCGCGCAATATACTCCCGCCGTGATATCCGGGGTCAATTCCGCAGCGACATAATATCAGAAGAAGTTTTATCCCGCATTTTACATGCCGCGCATCGCGCTCCGTCAGTCGGATTTATGCAGCCATGGAATTTTATCTTGATAAAAGATTTTAAGATTCGAAAGGCTGTTCATGAAGCCTTTAAACGCGCTAATTCTGAAGCAACCCTGATGTTTTCAGAAGATAAAAGAGAACAATACCAAAAGTTTAAGCTTGAAGGAATATTAGAATCACCTTTAAATATTTGCATCACCTGTGATAGAAACCGGTTCGGCCCTACTGTTATCGGACGAACTACAAATCGAGACATGGATATGTTCAGCTCTGTATGCGCTGTTCATAACCTGTGGTTAGCTGCGAGAGCAGAAGGACTGGGAGTCGGCTGGGTGAGTATTATCCACAACAGCGATCTGAGCAAAATCTTACGTTTGCCTGAAAATATAGTCCCTGTCGCTTATCTTTGCGTTGGTTATGTCACCCATTTTCCTGAAAGACCTGAACTTGAGTCAGCAGGGTGGCTGCCCCGCTTGCCGTTGGAAAAACTTATTTTTTGTGATCAATGGAAAACTGAATGTCAAACAAATTGGCCGGAACTTTATGACGCAGTCCAATCTTATACGAATTGCTATGAAGAATGATGTATTCATAACGCGGCGAAGCCGCAATCAAAATGAAATGCAACATCCCGAATTACAAGCACTACAAACTTGTTGTCATCCCTGTACTTTCTTATTGTCATTCCCGACTTGATCGGAAATCTGACAAATTTCTACTTCTTTGTGGCTGATACTGCGTGTTGGCGGTTTCTTTCCCGCTTTAAATGATCCTGCATGATATCACCCCGCTATCGATGAAATCATTCAGGGCTTTGTATTAGCTATAATATTGGGCCGCATTTTAGGCGCATTGTGGGAGATTCGACAAAGAGCAAATCACTGATCCATAAGAAATTTTACTGAACAAATAATCGGTAACAGTCCCAATAAAGTAACAATCGTTGCTCCTGTCGGCAGGTCATATACAATAGACAAGATTCCTCCTATCATAGTGGTTATAACACCAAGCAACCACCCTAAAATGAATTGCTTTTGAAATGTTTTAACTATTATGGAAGCAGCAAATGCCGGTAAGATAAGATACGCAAAAACCATGAGCACCCCTACAACTTGCACTGCTGTGGAAATAACAAGCGCAAATAAAATAAAAAACAATAATTCCCATAAAAACGGGTGTGACGGTTTGGAAGATGATTCAAATGATAGGCTATAAAATTTCTTACGAAATTTAAAAAGCAAAAATAACGTAATTATAGAAATCACGCTGGTTCTTATAATTTGCGGTCGGGTAACCCACAGGATATTGCCGTTAAGCAATGCCTTTAGTTCCTCACCGCCATGAGGTGATTTGCTTAAGAGTAACATTCCAAAGGCCATTGAAACTACATATAAACAGCCTATGGATACTTCTCTGGTTGTTTTGTTATCAATCCTGCGCAAAAAAGTAAGAAATAAAGCGGCAACAAAAGTAAAAGTTACGCTTAAAGGAAAAGAGTAATGCTCTGCTTCTTCACCCCAGATCATAAGCGCAACGATTCCACCAAGGGCTGAAACCTGTGCTAAAGCAAGGTCTATAAAAATAATACCCCTCGCTAAAACATGCAGCCCGAAGAATGTATGTGTGCTGACAAGCAGCAGACTAATCAAAAAAGGCCACAATAGAATAGGAAGCCAGTCTGTTATCATTGTTATTACTCCTTATTGTCAGTGGTATCGACACGGTCGATGCACTCCAAAATAAAAAAAGGTTATTCAGGTTTAGAGATGGATTTAACTAAATAATCAAAAAGGTCAAAATATGAATTAACACCTTTCACACCGCCAACAGACATGGGAAGCCGAAGTACCCGAACCCCTGTTTTCTCTGACAGTAGTTGTGAATATTTCTTATTCTGGTATGTTGTCATCAATAGAAGCTTTATTTTTTGCTCTTGTATTGTGTCTATTACTGCTTTTAATCGGGACGGAGAAGGAGGGAGGCCGGGTTTATCTTCCACCTTTCCGGTAATTGAAAAACCAAAAGCTTTAGCTAAATACTCCCAGGACACATGGTACTGCATTATGGCGGTTTGTTTTGTTCCAGACATTGTGTTCTGCCATTGCTCAAATTTTTGTAATAGTTTTTGTTTGAATGATTCAAAGTTATTTTGATAAACTTCCGCTCCTGAAAAATCTATCTCTGATAAACGTTTAGTGATCAATTGGGCTACTGCTAGTCCATTCATTGGATCAAGCAAGTAATGCGGATTCCCCTGCGGGTGGACATCTCCCATTGAACGGTCTATTATGCCCTGTGGTTTTCCAATCAAGTTTACTGCTGTAGATGCGTCAAGATATCCCTTGCTTCCTGGACTGATATTTTTATTTCTGGCTGATCGAATTAATACCGGCAGCCATCCTATCTCCAGGTCAGCCCCGACTAACACAAGCATATCCGCCCTTTTTGCGGCAAGAATCATACTTGGTTTAGGATCGATAAAATGGACATCCTGACTGCCATGGGTCAGGCTTTTGACTTTTACCCTGTCTTTGCCTATTTCCATAGTGAGCGCTGCCAAATCCTGGGTTGTTGTAACTACATTTACTTTAGCGCTAACTCCTATCGGCAAAAAACAGATGATTGTGAGTAAACAACAAACTATAATTTTTTTCATTTTTCTCTCCTGTTTTCAAAAGAACTTTAGACCGGATAACAGGATGAACAAGAATGAAAGCAATGACACATTCATTGCGCTCCAAAAAAAATCCATTTTATCCTGTTTATCCTGTCAAATTTTTTCAAGTTGAATTATTTTCTAAAACTTATGAGCTGCATTGGCGCCGAACATAAATTCAAATTGCAGCCAGACGGCATGGGCTTTTTTATTTATATGCTGTGCATCATCTAAGTTATATTGAAGTCGAAATTTGCTGAATTCTGAGGGATACCAGGTGAGGTTTGATGAATAGCGATTTCTGCGATCCCGATTAGTGGAAATCGCGGAACCGTTTCCATCAGCATGTTCATATCTTAGTCCCAAAGCCCATCCTGGCATAAATCCCCATATTATCTGGTTGTATAATCCCCAATCTTTGAGTGTTTCTTCGGAAACTGAAGTCGAAGCTCCCGCCTCATAATTGCGCTTCATCCATTCAAACTGCCATTTTACAAAAGGCCAGCCTCTGACAGTTGATAAAGGCTGCCATTTCAGGTAAAGATCGATTCCATATATATTTGTCCGCGTGTTTTCGCCAGTTGCGTTTGGCCCAAGTAATGCTGAAGCACCGAGATTCATGGTTGTAGTAGACGTTAAATCTAAGGAGTTGAGCCACCTTGCGGAATATAATAAATCGTCAATAGCGCTTACACTATTTTTTACAATTGGATGTCCTTCAAAGTCTGCTGCATCTGCCGCACCAAGGAAACTGACCGCTGTTTCACCATTAGCGTTTTGTATTCCAAAATAAAATTCAGAATAAAAAGGAAAAGGAGATAGCCAGGAAAGTCTGACACCGGGATTTCTTAAACCGTCTCCCCCGAGCAAACGTGAACTAATAACCGGCTGATCAACAAAACTCCATGAATGAGGATGCCTGCTATTTAACCTTCCAAACTCTGTAAAATAGTGGCCCCCTTTAAATTGAAGACCCGCAGGTAAAAATTGTGTGGTAACAAAGACTTCCTCTAATTCAAGCTTTGATTCTCCCGCAGCATCAACCTGATAAATTATATGTGCTTCACCATTAAAATAAGGATCAACAGCCGCAGTAAAGGAAAGCTCTACATTTTGAACAGTAAATCCGTTTTTCTGAGGATCATGAGCGCCTCCCTGGAGAATTTGAATTTGATCATCATTAACACTGGAACCTCCAGCAGCAAAAAGACCATCTAAAGATATCTTAGGATTCATCAATGTTCCTGACCTTGCTTGCGCAAAGGTTTCCGGCACTAATAAAAAAGCAGCGTAAAACAGTAATAGAACAATAGTATGGTATTGCATGTATTGCCCCTTCTTTTGTATAGGATTACTTTCTAAATAAGGTATTGCTGTTTAGTAAAGGTGCTAGTGTGCTGTCCTTTAAATAACCATACACTACCCAAAAACATCTAATGCTTAAAAATCAATCAGTTAAAAGAATAAGTTTCTTTAAATGTTGCATATTATGTATAGTTGTATCCGAGACAGTACACTAGCGAATTAGAAGTTTAAAGAGAATAGAGGATAGGAGGTGAATGCTTGGGAGCAAGGCTTAGAATAGTTTTAGAAAAAAAAGAGGTGATTTTTTCAGAGAAGCTAAAAACGGTTTTTCGCGACAGCAAAAATGGTAATAAACAGACAAGAATTGCGATAATTTTGGAAAGAATTTGCCAGGTAAAACAATTATCTTCCGAATCTTCAGGAAGGGGATTGCTTTTTTGTCCAGGTATGGGGTAATGGTTTACAGAAGTAGATTCTACATGGATAAAATGGTCGTGATTAAGACAATATTGATGTTTGACGAATATTACATGATACAGAGCGCTAACATAAGATAAGAGATACAAAAAAATAAGTACTTTACTAAAACGTCGATACTGACTCATAAATTAATCTCAAATATTTTTGGGCAAAGTAATCTTCTAAAAGCTTTATACCAATAAATTTACTATTAATATTCTGGATATGCAAGCCTTAATGGTTGTTTCGATTAAACAGTCTTGACATAGCTCAAATAAGTAATTAAAGATATGGAATTTATTATGCTGATCTTAACCCTGCTGTTGGCGCTGAAATAAAAAAGATTCGACCAGTAATCCTAACAAAAAAACTTAACTATTTTAAGGGGATAAGAATGAAAACAAGTCTAAAAGGAATAATTCTATCTATTGTTACTCTTTCAGTGTTTTCCCTAACAGTTTGCAGTGGGGAAGATAACAAGGAAACAAAGATAGAAGGCAGGTGGTATACGCAATCTCAGGTAAATTCAGGAAAAGGCGTCTTCAAGAAAAATTGCGCGCTATGTCACGGATAGAACGCGGAGAAAACGATAAACTGGAAGAAGCGCTTACCTGACGGTTCGGTTCCACCCCCACCTTTGAATGGAACGGCTCATGCGTGGCATCATCCATTAAAGATGTTACTTCAAACAATAGAAAATGGCGGCAAACCCTTTGGAGGGAAAATGCCTGCATTCAAAGACAAATTAACTCAAGAAGAAAAATTAGCTGCTATAGCTTATTTCCAGAGTTTTTGGAGTGTAGAGATTTACGAGGGCTGGGAACAAAGAAACCGGTAATAACGATTTTATTGTCTTCCTTCACAATTCTTAAAATATTATTTTAAAACGCTCCTCCTGCGTTTCTTTTGAAATGTTTTTTATGGGTTTGCTTTCGTATGAACTGAGAGGGGAACAACCTTATCCTCGTCCTATTTAAA
>CBDUII010000145.1:0-6602 GCA_965367285.1 uncultured bacterium | reverse complement strand
CCAAGATAAAAATACGTATGCCAACCGAAAAGTAGTAAGGCAAAAAACAGAAGTTCAAGATGGTGATCCTCTAACAAGTGAGATAACAGGTGTCCGTCCAGATGGGTGACAGGTATTAATGGCGTTTTGAGGCTGTACGCGATTCCTTTAGCGATGTTCACGCCAATCAAGAGCGCGCCTATCAAACCCGGTCCCACTGTGACAGCCAAAGCATCCAGGTCAGGCATACTTACCTTTGCCTCATCCAGTGCCTGTTTGATCACAAGTGGAAGGTTTTCAATATGATTCCGGCATGCAAGTTCCGGCACCACTCCACCATATTTTGAATGGATATCAACCTGTGAGGAGATAGTGTTGGAAAGTATTTCTTTTCCGTCTTTTACGACCGCCGCTGCCGTCTCATCACAGGATGTTTCTATTCCGAGTATTAACATAAGAGAATATTATCATTAATCGTAAACATTTTCAAAAAAGCGGAAAAGAAAGAAATTGCAAATCCTAATTATCAATTTTGTAAGTTATTGCTATTTTACCCAAATTTAATTAGGATACATAAATAGTAAATCCCAAATCAACCACCCCAGCCTTTAAATTGAAAGAATTATGATTAAAATAATACTTATTAACGAAGAATCTCCTTATATAGAAAAAGCAATTGAATTAGGTAACCAAAACAAAGCAACTTTAGGTCTTTTTCCAAAGGGTGCTTACATTAAATTTGCAAAAAATAAAAGGATACTTGTTGCTATTGACGAGAAAAAAAATTTTCTTGGATACTTGTTATACGATACCAACATCAGGAATATGTCTGCAATTATAGTTCATCTTTCTACAAAAGAATCCTGTCAAAAAAGCGGTGTTGCCAAAGCTCTCTTTGAAAAGTTAAAAGAAATAACTAAAAATATTTATAGAGGTATCAGGGTTAGTTGCCGCCGTGATTATGAATTAAGAGATTTTTGGTCAAAGTTAGGATTTATTCCGAAAACGGAAAAACCCGGTCGAAGTAAGATTGGAAGCATACTAACAGTATGGTGGTTTGACCATGGTCACCCTACACTTTTTACACTTGCAGACGAAAAACGAACAGCTTCTAAGAGTAGAGTTGTTATTGACGCTAATGTATTTTACCAATTGCAGGAAGAACCGTCAGATTCCAACGAGGACTCTCAAGCTCTATTAGCTGATTGGCTTGAGGAAAACATTGAATTATGCCTAACAACTGAAATTTACACTGAAATAGATCGCCATGGAGATGAGACACAAAGAAATAAAAGTCGTTCATTTGCAGAATCATTTTTACTCCTGCAAAGCCATGACAAAAATTATCAGAAAGTATGTAAAGATTTGAAAAGTTATTTTCCTGAACAAATGTCTAATAGTACGGCATCAGACTTTCGCCAGTTGGCAAAGACAATTTCTGCAGAAGTAAATTTATTTATCACGCAGGATGAAACATTATTAAGAAAAGAGCAACATGTTTATGACAATTTTAGAGTACGTATTATTCGCCCATCTGATTTAATTATTGAACAAGATGTACTTATTAGAGAGGCTGAGTATCAACCTGTTCGTTTATCAGGTTCGTTGATAAAAATTGAGCGTGTTACATCTGGGAAAAGTTCCATTTTAGAAGATACTTTCCTTGCACCTCAACAAGAGACGAAGTCTAAGTTTAGACAACGCTTGCAGCCTTGCCTGTCAGATCCACACCTATTTGAGACTAATATTGTAAAAAGTGGAGAAAAACGAATCTCTTTGATAATTTATGATCGACAAAAACAAAGTGAGTTGCAAATACCTTTCTTTCGGGTATTGCGAGGGAATTTGTCAAAAGTATTAGCAAAACATCTGGTTTATCAAGCCATTATAGTTTCTTCTCAAGAGAAAAGAGCATTAACTAAAATTACAGATACTTTTCTATCAGATGAAATTATTGATGCACTTCAAGAAAATGGTTTTGCCTTTATTAAGAGTGTTTGGATTAAAGCAAATCTACCCTATATAGAAACAGTCAAAAAGTTAACTGAAAGGCTAATATGTTTACAGAAAGATTTTCCACAATATAGTCAGTACTTTCAAGGAATGATAGATAAGCTGAAAGTTCATTCAACTACAAATACACATAATTTATTAGATGTTGAACTGTCTTTGTTTCCCGTCAAAATTAAAGAAATAGACATACCTTGTTTTATTGTTCCGATCCAGCCTATTTGAGCTATGCACTTATTTGATCCATGTATTTCTAAGCAAGATATCTTCGGAGGTGATCCAAACCTAATTTTTAATGTGGAAAACGTTTATTATCGAGCATGCAAACCAAAAGTGCTTTTTGCACCTGCTCGTATACTATGATATGGTAGTGCAGGCAAAGGAAGATTCCAGGAAACAATGTCAATTCGAGCTTGTTCTCACCTTGACGAAGTTTTAATTGATACTCCTAAGGTCTTATTTAAAAGATTTAGAAGGCTTGGAGTTTATAAATGGGAAGATGTCTTTAAGGTAGCAAAGGAAAATGCCGAAAATAAAATAATGGCTGTTAAATTTGACCATACAGAAGTATTAAGCAGGCCAATACATAAAGATGTCCTACAAAAAATATGGAAGAAAGAGATTGGTGGAAATTTTCATATCCAAACACCAATTTCTATTTCAAATGAGCTCTTTTTTCGATTATACAAGATGGGAACCTATTCCTAATATCGTGAGTTATCATGCCAGATAATGCAATTTTACTGTCAATAAGACCTCAATATGCGGAAAAAATTTTTGAAGGGTCTAAAACTGTTGAATTACGCCGTGTATTCCCAAAACGTATAAAGCAAGGAGCGTTGGTTTTGATATATGTGTCCTCACCCGTTAAGTCTCTTTCCGGTTCATTTAAAGTAGTTAGAGTCGTAAAAAAACCTATAAAAGAACTTTGGAAAATAGTTAATAAAAAAGCTGGAGTCACTTATGAAGAATTTAACGCTTATTACGAAGGAATTTCTGTAGGTGTGGCTATTTTTTTCGCAGAAGTTCGTAAACATCCAAAGCCCATAGAACTCAAAGATTTAAAGAAAAAGGTTTTGGGGTTTTTCCCTCCTCAAGGATTTAGCTATACAAATAGAAAAGAATTAATATCACCTCAGCTAGCAAAATCCTTCAGATGAAAGTTTATATATGATAAAGGAAGCAGGTGCGGCTTTATAAGGAGGAAAACTATGACATTGCTTAATTCTAAAATGGTTCCCCTTGGTACAAAGGTAATCGATTTTGACTTACCCGGCACGGATGATAAAAATTATTCCCTCGGTTCTTTTAAGGATAAAAAAGTACTGGTCATTATTTTCATGTGTAACCATTGCCCTTATGTCATAGCTGTGCTTGACAGGATAATAGCCATTCAGAATGATTATGCGGACAAGGGAATTCAACTGATCGGAATTAATCCCAATGATACGGTCAACTATCCTGAAGATTCTTTTGAGAATATGAAGAAAATCGTTAAAGAAAGAAATATTCCCTTCCCATATCTTATAGACGAAAGCCAGGATATTGCAAAAAAATACGATGCTGTCTGCACTCCTGATATTTATGTTTATGGAAAAGAAAGAACCCTCCTTTACCGGGGAAGGATTGACGATAACTGGCAGGAGGAATCAAAGGTAACAAAAAGAGATCTCCGGGATGCGCTGGATGCTATCCTAAAAGGAAACCCTGTTTCCGAAGAACAAGTCCCATCCATGGGCTGTTCTATTAAGTGGAAATAATGTTGCTGCGCTGTTACGAATTTGTTTGAAATAGCTGAATGCTGATTGCCTTTAAGTATTACCAACAAGCCTTTTCGGGGACATGAAGCAGTCAAGTAGAGTGCTGACTGTTTTTTTTAAGTGTTTCCTATGGACAACTTTATCAATAAAACCGTGATCCAGTAAAAACTCGGAGCGCTGGAAACCATTCGGGAGTTTTTGCCTGATCGTTTGTTCTATAACCCTTGGTCCAGCAAAACCAATAAGGGCTCCGGGCTCCGAAAGAATCACATCCCCTAACATGGCGATACTGGCTGTTACTCCTCCGGTAGTCGGGTCAGCAAGAATGGATATATATGGAAGCCGGTGCTTTGCCAGGCGGGACAAAGCTGAGGATGTCTTCGCCATTTGCATTAAAGATAAAATTCCTTCCTGCATTCTTGCCCCTCCTGAACAGCTTACGATCAAGAGGGGATGTCTTTTTTCTATGGCACGGTTAATGGCTCTTGTGATTTTCTCTCCAATTACCGAACCCATGCTTCCGCCCATGAAGAAAAAGTCAAAAGCACAAACTTGAACGGTATGCCTATTAATTTTCCCTTCTCCGGAGACCATTGCATCCTTTTGTCCGGTTTTTTTCTGATAGGTTTTCAGGCGGTCTTTATATTTTTTTGAATCTCTAAATTTCAGGGGGTCAGAGGCAGCAAGATTCTGATCAAGCTCTTCAAAAGAGAACTTTTCTACAAGAAGGTCTATTCTTTCTTTAGCGGTCAGCCGATAATGATAATTGCAATCCTGTTTGGGACAGACTTTAAGGTTTTTTTCGAGTTCGTTTCTAAAAATAATTTCTTTACATTTATCGCATTTAACCCAGAGTCCTTCCGGGATTTTGGTTTTTCCGCTTTTCAGTGCTATGCGCGGGCGTTTTATTTTATCGAACCAGGCCACCATTAAATTTTATTATTTCCTTTTATTGAAATAAATAAAACACGGATTTTACTGACGATGCGGATTTTGCTTCGCGGATTCGCCCTCAGATGAATACCTGCGAAGCTTGAATTTTCATGGATTAAAGTATTTTATGTTCACAGGCTCAGTCTGGGAACTAAAAATAATAAATTTGCGTAAATCTGTTTAATCTGCACTGCAAATCTGTAAAATTGTGTTTTTTTAGTAAAGTTTTTGTTAGGCAATTGGGCGGTAGCCCTTTTGGTTGCGGCCCTGCCGCTCTGTGCTATCTGCGTTCTAATTATTTTGTTGCAGCGAAGCCCCGCTGAACATGGCGAAGCTGGACTGTAATTAACTATGTATTTTTTTTTAAGGTCATCAACTAAATGGGCAGACTTGAAAATTTTTGAAGCAAAAACTCTTTCAAAAGGACCTGACAGGAGATAAACAACAGCCATTAAAAATAGGGCCACTTGAGGGATTGCGGCAATGATATAAATGGTTAGAACAGAAAAAAGAAATATCCTGAATGGTTTTTTATCCCGCAAATCCAGATGTTTAAAATTCCGGTATTTGATGGTGCTGACCATTAAAAAGGCAAGAAGATAAACGCCACCAACAATGACTAACGGATGAAGCTTTTCGATTGAAAAGATATCCCTGGTTGCTATCACAGTGGTAGCTATAAAACCTGCTGCTGCGGGAGTGGGCAGTCCTATAAAATAATTTGATTTGACAAATTTAGCCTGTGTATTAAAGCGCGCCAATCTTAAAACGCCGCAGAGTACAAACAGAAAAGCAGCCATCCAGCCAAGACGCCCAAAGGGTTTTAATTCCCACATATAGATTAAAATACTGGGAGCCAATCCAAAAGAAATAAGATCTGCCAGGGAATCCAACTGCACGCCGAACTCGCTGGAAGAATTCATCAAGCGGGCAACCCGTCCATCAAGAATATCAAAAAAAACCGCAATGATAATAGCCCAAGCAGCTTCGTAAAACCGACCGGTTATTGCCGCGACTATAGCGTACAACCCGCAAAAACCATTGCAGATAGCTAGCAGGCTGGGAACAATAAAAATTCCTTTTTTAAGTTTTGTCTTTGATTTTACCGATAATTGTTCTTCCACAGACAACTTTGTCTCCTTTTTTTATAAGTAATTCTATCTCTTTTGGAACAAAAAGATCAACTCTGGAGCCAAAACGGATTAGACCAAACCGCTGACCTCGCGTTACCTGACACCCCTCTTTGACCCAGCAGACAATGCGGCGGGCAATCAGACCGGCAATTTGCCTGACGACAATCTTTTTATTATTATGGTCAATGACAAGGCTGTTCTGCTCGTTTAATAACGACGCCTTTTCACAAAAGGCAGGTAAAAATTTTCCTGAATTATATACTGTTTTTGTAACACTCCCCTCGCAAGGAATACGGTTGATATGGACATTGAACACTGAAAGAAAGATGGAAACACAGACAGATTTTTCTCCTGTAATATTGTCATCCGCTTCATTTTTGATGCTAATAATTCGTCCGTCCGCGGGAGAAACAATAAGACCTGCTTCGGATGGAATCACTCTTTCAGGATCCCTGAAGAAATAAATAACGAACAGGGTCAAGAGCGCGGGGAAAATAGCTCCTTTTATAGAAATAATGCCTATTAAAACCGTAACCCCCAGTAAAGGCACAATAAACGGGTATCCTTGTTTTGCTATTGGTATTCTCATTTTAATCTAATGAAGCTCACAGATTACACGGATTTGTAATCTATTATAATGCAAAAGATGATAATATAACAAGGGGTTTTATAAAGGAGCAGGAGAGGTTTATTTGGATGATTGAACCTGCTGTCCAATTATCCTAAATGTTGTAAAAAAGAGATTAAAGGGATAGTGGTGGAGTCGACTTTTAACTGGTACTGGTTA
>CBDUII010000144.1:0-6679 GCA_965367285.1 uncultured bacterium | reverse complement strand
GAAGAATGAAATTATTAAAGGTAATGAACGAATTATGGTTGCTATCGGTTTGAAAAAAATTGGTGTTATTTAAAATAAAGATTTTTTAGTAATATACCCGCAAGAAAGGTGTCAGGAGATTAAAAAACTGTTAGAACAGCTTAAAAAACCAGGGAAAGATTAATATTTGTAATACTGTATTTATTATTTCTCGACTTTTGTATGTTTCGCTGGTATTTAAAAAATTTTCCCTTTAATCCATTTAAGAGCATTCCCGATTTTTTGAAAAATAGTCCCTGCAGTATCCTCTATGAAATTTATAACCTCATTCATGACATCTTTATTTGATTCTTCTTTCTCTTCCGGTTCTTCCAGTACTTCGGATTTTTCCATTATCTCAGATTCTTCTTTTGTCCGCGCATCTTCTTCAGTTTCTAATTTTGCTGACTGATTATTTTGGGATGGAATATCGTCAACTTGAACCTGCCGGGGAGGGGGAAAATCCGGTTTCTTTTTTATCTCAACCTGTAAAACTTTTACTTCTTTTTGTAAATCTGAAATTTTATTATTCAGTTCACTTGCAGTCTTTAAAAATTTTCCCAAGTCATTACTATTATTTTGAAAAGACTTAATGGCCTCTCTTGTTTTATTTTGTTCTGATTGAATGCGGTGAATTTCCTCGACGGTTTCCTCGATTTTGCTATTTATCTCTAAATTGTTCTGGATGATGCTGTGCAAATGGTAGGTTGTCCAGGATAGAACACCAGCAAGCAGTAACAAGAGGCTGGTCTTAAAAAAAACAAAAGGTTTTGATTTTTGCGGTTTTATTTTTTTCTTCTCAGATGTTTCTGAGCTTTCTTCCTCTGAAAGGTCTTCCTCGTTCTCAGGTGTTACCTTTTCAGAAGAGTCTTTATCACTGTTTTTTTTGTCTTTCATGAATCGTTACTTTGACCTGGTGGCGAATTATAATCAGTCAATGATTTTATTTAAAGGATACTCTACAATGCCTGAAGCGCCAGATTCTTTCAACTTTGGAATGATTTCCCTGACTTCTTTTTCTTCGATGATAGTATTCACATCGACCCAATCACTATCGCTAAGTTCAGAGATGGTAGGTTTCTGAAGAGCGGGTAAGGCATTGAGTATATTCTTCAGATTTTCTTTCTTTACATTCATCATAAGCCCAACTCTTCCTTCAGCCGCTAAAGCGCCTTTGAGCAGCATAACAATTGTATCTACTTTTTTCTTTTTCCACGGGTCTTTGTAAGAATCTTTATTCGCGATAAATTTTGTGTTGGACTGCAACACAACATCCACAATTCTCAGACCATTGGCTTTTAAAGAGCTTCCTGTTTCGGTAACTTCTACGATGGCATCCACAAGGCTCGGGGCTTTTACTTCTGTAGCTCCCCATGAGAATTCAACATGCGCGTTTACCCCGTGTTTTTTTAAATAGCCGGATGTCAGATTGACGGCCTCAGTGGCAATTCGTTTTCCTTCAAGGTCTTTTACGGATTGAATGTCAGATCCGTTGGGAACTGCGAGGACCCAACGAACTGGTTTTGAACTTACTTTGGAATAAACCATGTCCGCTACCTCTTCTACAGAGGCATTGTTTTCTACGATCCAGTCTTTTCCCGTTAGACCCGCGTCAAGAACGCCCTGTTCCACATAACGAGCCATTTCCTGGGCTCTTATCAGCAAACACTCGATTTCGCTGTCATCAATAACCGGTGTATACGAGCGGCTGCTGAAAACAAGGTTATAGCCCGCTTTTTTAAAAAGCCTTGCCGTTGCTTCCTGCAAACTTCCTTTGGGAATTCCTAATTTCAATATATTTTTGCTCATTTATATACTTTCTCCGGGTCAAATATTTTTTCTCCAATGATTTTTAGTTCACCATTTAATTTTCTATAAAAGCAGCTTTTATAACCCGTATGGCACGCTGCCTTGCCGACCTGCTCAACTTTCAAAAGAATGGTGTCTTCATCACAGTCCACGTAAATTTCTTTCACATTCTGAAAATTCCCGCTTTGCTCTCCCTTTAGCCACAACTTATCCCTGGAACGACTGTAGTAACAGGCTTTTCCGGTTTCCAGTGTCTTTTCCCATGCTTCCTGATTCATAAACGCGAGCATCAGGACTTCCCCTGATTCAAAATCCTGAACGACAGCTGGAATTAGCCCATTCAATTTTTCAAAATTCAACTTTTGCATCAATTTCTTTTTAAAGGGTCAAGGGTCTGGATTCATTTGATTAGCATTATATACTATTACACCGTAAAAGCTTCTTTTTTTGGGAAGAATTTTTAGGCGGTGTTAAGTTGTTATTATTACAGCGCCTTATGCAAGGCTTTGTTTGCTTACCGGAGCGGTAGCTCCTTTTGGTTGCGGCAACTTGCCGCTTTATAATATTTCTACAGCGAAAGTTAGTTAAAATAAAATATTAAGGTTAGCATGTCAAATAATTTATCCTGTTAGAAATCCCCGCCGGGTATTTGGAGCCCGCATAAATTGTTCTAAACAGTGGCCGGCGCTGCAAAGCGATAGGGTATTATTTCTAACGGGATAAATTTTGCTTGTTACTAATTTACAATCCGTCTAAAATATTAAATACTAATGTGATTTAATATCCTGTTTAAATTATTTTAATGTATAGGAATTTCAATGTTTCCTTGCGGCGTAGCCGCAAACCCAAAATACCGTAAAAACTGCCAGGACGGCAGTTTTAGGGATTTTGAGAAAGTTAGCCAGGGATGGCCTAACTTGAGAGGTAGAAAATCAGTAAGGTACTTATAATAGGAGCAGGTGGTGTTGGTGGTGTTGTGGCGCGTAAATGCGCCCAGGCTCCAGAAGTGTTTTCTGAAATATGTCTTGCCAGTAGAACCATACAGAAATGTGAAAAAATAAAAAATCAAATCAACGAGCAACGAGATACGAGCAACGAGACACGGACAAACAAGTTTGTCCATGCCACCCGCAACCAGCATATAGAAATTGCTCAGGTTGATGCCGATAATCGAAATGACGTAATTAACTTAATTGGCTGTTTTAAACCTGACATTCTCATTAATGTTGCCCTGCCATACCAGGACATTTCTATTATGGAAGCCTGTCTTGAAACCGGAGTTGATTACCTTGACACTGCCAATTATGAACCTCCTGATGATCCTAAATTCTGTTACAAATGGCAGTGGGATTTTCATGATCGGTTTAAAGAAAAGGGGATTATGGCATTATTAGGCTGCGGGTTTGATCCCGGAGTAACCAACATTTTTTGCGCTCATGCAAGAAAGGAACATTTAGATGAAATTCATTATATAGATATCCTCGATTGCAATGCCGGAGATCATGGATATGCCTTTGCGACAAATTTCAACCCGGAGATCAATATTCGTGAGGTGACTGCAAAAGGAAAGTTTTATGAAAACGGCGAATGGAAAGAAACTGAGCCTTTGTCTGTACATAAAACATTTGATTTTCCGGGAATAGGTTCCAAAGAAGCTTACTTGATGTATCATGAAGAGTTGGAATCGCTTGTAAAAAATATACCTGAAATGAAACGCATTCGTTTCTGGATGACCTTTTCGGATAGCTATTTGAATCATCTTAAAGTACTTCAAAACGTGGGCATGACTCGAATTGATCCGGTTGAATTTGAAGGGAACAAGATAGTCCCTTTGAAATTTCTAAAAGCTGTTCTGCCAAATCCTGCTTCTTTAGGCGAAAATTATAAGGGCAAGACTTGTATCGGCTGTCTTGTTAGAGGAATTAAGGATGGGAAAAAGAAAAAAATATATATTTATAATATTTCTGATCATGAAAAATGCTATAAAGAAGTTAACGCACAGGCAATTTCTTATACAACCGGTGTGCCGGCAATGATCGGGGCTATGCTGATGCTGACTAATATCTGGCGAGGAAATGGTGTATTTAATGTGGAAGAATTTGATCCCTCACCATTTATGGAGAAACTTAATATTCATGGATTGCCCTGGGTAGAGAAAGAATTGTAAATAATAAAATAGAAAATGAAAAAAATGATTTGGTAAAAGAGGCCACAGAGTTAATGAATATATTTGGAGTCATATTGCGTAAGAGTGAGTAATGTTTTGAGTTTGATTTTTTGAATTTTGGATTTGTTTCGAGTTTCGGTATTCGATATTCGAATTCATCCTTTTTGGTTTGCTAAGTGCAGAGCAAGTAAAAACGTGTATCTATTATGAAGATTAATTTGGATAGCATACTTACCCCATGTTATATTTGCGATGAAGACGCATTAGAGCGGAACTTGAAAGTTCTGGATTCTGTTCAGAAAAAAAGCGGCTGTAAAATAATACTGGCTTGCAAGGGCTTTGCCATGTTCAGTTTGTTCCCTCTTATTAAAAAATATCTTAAAGGTATTGCTGTTAGCTCTTTGGATGAAGCCAGGTTGGGATTTGAGGAATTTGGCGGTGAAGTGCATGTTTATTTACCCGCGTATAAAGATACAGAGTTTGAAAACATTCTTTCTTACGCCGATCACATCACTTTTAATTCGTTCTCGCAATGGAAACGATTTATGCCTTTAATCTCCGAATATAAAAAGAAAAAATTTGAATGTGGTATTCGGATTAACCCACAGCATTCCGAAGTAAAATATCCCATTTACGATCCATGCGGCAAGCATTCCCGCCTGGGCGTGATTGCTGATCAGTTTAAAGAGGCGGACTTGAAAGGTATCTCAGGATTGCATTTCCATGTTCTCTGCGGGCTGAATGCCGAGGCCCTTGAGCGTACCCTTAAAGTTATTGAAGACAAATTTGGATGCTACATTAAGCAAATGAAATGGATGAACTTTGGGGGCGGTCATCGCATTACACATGAAGATTATGACATTGATAAACTATGTAAACTAATTATCGATTTCAAGGAACGTTATCAAGTGGATGTTTATCTCGAACCGGGCGAAGCGGTTGTGCTGAACTCCGGGGTGCTGGTAGCCTCAGTGCTGGATATCATCCATAATGAAATGGATATTGCAATTCTTGATACGTCCGCAGCCGCCCATATGCCGGATGTAATCGAAATGCCTTATAAACCGAAAATACTTGGCGCGTCTTCAACCGGCAATGAGCCACGGACAAACAAGTTTGTCCATGCCACCCGTAACCAGCATATCTACAAGATTACAGGGCTGACCTGCCTGGCCGGAGATGTTATAGGGGATTATTCTTTTCCCGAACCTCTTCAAGTAGGGACAAAATTAATTTTTCTCGATATGGCTCATTATACGATGGTCAAAAACAACACCTTTAACGGTATTCGCCTCCCATCCATAGCTATTTATGATTCCGATAGCGGACAGGTACGGATTGTCAGGGAATTCAGGTATGAAGATTATAAGAGTAGGTTGTCTTAAAAAAATAGAGTGGTAAAGTAACCCGATGTGATACAGGCGTAAATTCCCAAAGGTATCATTAATAATTTAAATTTTATCAGAAATTACCCATTTTTTGACCTATAACGATTAATTATTATTTTTGAAAGATATTGATTACCAAAAGCTGAAAGATGAATGCGGTCGAGGTATAATTCATTAGCACTAATTTCCTTTTTAGTGATTTCTCTAAAAAAGTCTATATAAAAAAATTCGCTATTTTCGAAAATAGATTGAAAAAAGGTCAAATTATAAACAAAACCTGTAAATCGTTTGGTAAACCATTGTGCATAATTTTTATCTGGATTGATTTCCTCTGACCTAAAACCAAGAGAGTTTGTAGAGGATGTTTTCTTTCCACTCACCACAGTCTGGTTAGGAGTATTGATCCATCCGATCTCAGAGTCAAACTGAGTTGTATTACCAACCCATTGTTTTTTGTGTATACTCCAAGAATATGATTCTACAGAGAGAATTACCAAGAAAATAGCAATAAAAGAAGAAAACAAAAGTAGCAAGAATTCTTTCCTCTTACGACTTAAAAAACAAAAAGTATTTTCCAGAAATGCTCATAATACCTGAAAATTATTTGAACGCAGATTTTTACAGATTAAAAATGATACTGTTAATTTGCGTTTATTATCGATAAAAAAACATGCTACAATTAAACCTATAAGACAAACATAAGTCAACCTTTAAGGATATTTTAGTGAAGTATATTGTTTTATTAGGGGATGGGATGCCGGATTATCCCCTGCCGGATCATGACAATAAAACACCGTTACAAATCGCCAATACCCCTAATATGGATTTTTTGGCGAAGAACGGAATCACGGGTGGAATAAAAACTATTCCAGACGGATTTCCTCCGGGAAGCGATGTATCGAACTTATCTGTGTTTGGATATAATCCTGAACTCTATTATACCGGTCGCTCTCCTCTGGAAGCGGCAAGTATGGGGGTTGATCTGGATTCCGGGGATGTGGCCTTCCGCTGTAACCTGGTTACTCTAAAACCGGTTATGAATGATCTTCTTATGGAAGATTATTCAGCCGGGCATATTTCTTCTGAAGAAGCAGAAGAATTAATTAGTTTTCTCAATAGTAAATTGGGTGATGAAAATTTCAGTTTTTATCCCGGCGTTAGTTACCGTCATCTTCTGGTCTGGAAAGGCGGAAAAGAAAAATTGGCTTTGCCTCCACCACCCGATTGGACGGCAAAACGGACAAAGAATTTTATTTTATCCCGTCGCGACGCCAACAGAGAACTGGTGAACAGTTCG
>CBDUII010000143.1:0-6757 GCA_965367285.1 uncultured bacterium | reverse complement strand
GTTATCATAAGACGCACCATATTCAGAACCAAAGTTCTCTGATCCAAATCAGGGGTTTCGGCAAGCAAGTCACGATAACGCACTATCAAGTGTATGGTTAACGACATCGTAATGATAAGCATCAGGGAAATGAAATTTGATGAGATGATCGTGACGCGCCAGTCCATAAAACCAAGGAAACCCACCATTACCAGGGCAGAGATTATACAGCATGAGAGGGGAAGAACTACCCAGCGCAGTTTTCTGAAGAAAAAAGTGAGGGCTAAAATCAAAAAACATAAAATCCCAAAACCGAATACAACAAGATCGTGTTCAATAAAACTTATCATATCCGCTATAATCATGGGGATGCCGCCTAAAAACATCTTCGCTTTGTCCCGGTGTTTGTCCATTATCCGGCGAACAGCTTCAATATCCTGCCGTTGTCTGTCGATCGTTATGGCGTGGTGTTCTTTAAATTTTCTGATAACTTCATTTAACTCATCCGAATCTTCGTCCGACAGTTCCGATTCCAGTTTTTTTTCTTTAAGTTGATCACGCTTATTCATCAGGGAAAAATATGTTTCATCACGTTTAAAGATAACTTGCAGGGCTGTTGTTTTCCCGTCAAGGCTCATCAGAAGCTGCCGGTAAATAGGGCTTTCCATAAATTCTTTGCGGGCGAGTTCTTTATCCAAACCCGGCGTTTGCAAGGTTCTTATGTCAGTAGACAGTCTGGAGATTTTAACATTGGGGCTGTTTAACAAAGGAACGTCCAAAATGCTGACAACTGACTCTATCCTTTCCAATTGGGACAGCTCATCGCGTAGTTCCTGCAAATCAGCGAGAGAATTTTCAGAAAACATATCTTCGAATGGAGTATATGTGATGACCAGAAAGTCGTTAGAACTGTAAATCTTGCTGATGGAGCGGTGATAACGTAAAGCTTCGTCGTTTTCCAGGACAAGAGATTCAGCCGAGGCATCCAGCTTAAAATTTCTTATCTGTAATCCAAAAAAAACAACAAGCAAGGCCACAAATAATAGCGATAACCAGGGTCGTCTTAAGACAACCTTATCATAATAATATAATAGACTGGAATCCATGAATTAAATCCTTAATCTTAAATAAATGCCCAATAATTTCCTAACTATCAGAAGTCAACCCAAAAAGAAGCTGGGGCCGCTACAATTCAAATATACTACGGGGAGCATTAAATAGTTTGCACTTTTCCCCTTGCAATATTGAGAAATAGATTCCCGCTTTCGCGGGAATGACAAGCGTGAAGGGTAATTGTTATTCCCAACTTGATTGGGAATCTGAAGGAAACTATTAAGCGCTCTCATTAGTAATTTTCAAAAATTTACCAAAATATTGGTGCAAAGTCAAAAATATCTATTTTTAATGCAACCCTCTTTTTTTAAGAAAAACACAGTTGAAAAAAAAGGAAATTACTGATAGGGTAAATCAATTTATATGTAAAAATGTTATTGGAAACTTATGAAATAATTTTTGCTATTAACTTATAACAAAGCACTTTTTTTTAGTTGTTTTCCGTACTACTAACCTGTTTTTTGGTTGCGGCCGAAGGTCGCGCTATGGTAAAATTTGAGCCATAGAGATGGGGAAATTATTATGAAAATTTACCACCAGTTAATAAAAAATATCTTTACCATTTCAGTAGTATTTTTGTTATTCTTCCTTGAATTACCTTTTACCCACGCATCAGAAATTACTGATGGAGTAAAGGAAACCATAGATGCGATTATAGATGTTGTGAGCAGAGAGGAATTGAAAAATGACGAAAAAAAGGTTGAGAGACGGATGCTGGTCAGGGCGATAATTAGTAAAAAATTTAGTTTTCCCGAAATGTCAAGAAGATCTCTGGCTAAACACTGGAAAGAAAGAACACCTGAAGAAAAAAAGGAATTTATAGCCTTGTTTGGAAAACTTCTTGAAAATTCCTACGCGAATAAAATAGAAAGTTACACTGACGAAAAGATTATTTATGTGGAAGAAAAAGTAAAGGGTAATGTTGCGCTTGTAAAAACAATTATAAAAACGAGCAACGATGAAATCCCTGTTAATTACAAACTGACAAAAAAAGGCAATGACTGGAAGATTTATGATTTTATTGTTGAGGGAGTGAGTATGATCAGGAATTACCGAGCACAATTTAGAAAGATAATTCATAAATCTTCTTACGAAGAGTTGGTAAACAAACTTAAAAAGAAAGTGGAGAACATTTCAAACGGCAATAATGTGGAATCGGGTAAATTAAGTTCATAATAGTTCCTTAATTGGTTACCCGGTTTTTTTACAATATTATTTCTATTGAGGCATTTTCTTATGAAAACAAAAGGCTGGCTTCCCGCGATCCTTATATTTTACTTATTTTTCATCTTAATGTTAGTTGAAAAAGGTTTTGCAGAAGATAAATTGGGAAAGGAAGGAACAAAGCCGGCAGTACCTTCAGATGTTGAAAAACGGAACCCTGATATTTCAATGGAGGTTATCAACGCGCCTGATCAATCTCACGATCAGGATATAGAAGAGAAATTATGGGATGATGATTTTGGTGAAATTATTGATGATGAATATATATATGATCCAATAGAGCCCTTCAACAGATTGATGTGGTCTTTTAATGAGAAATTATATGATCATGTGATGGAACCGGTTGCAAGAGGCTATAGTAAAGCACTTCCTGAACCAATAAGAATATCGATAAAAAACTTTTTTTCAAATCTGACTGAACCGGTAGCCCTGATCAGCAGCGCCGCGCAAAATAATAAAGAAAAAGTAGACAGATCCATCGGGAGATTCCTGATCAATTCAACATTAGGTGTTGGAGGGTTGTTTGATCCCGCAGGAAAGATTTTTAATATAAAGAAAGTTAATGAGGATTTTGACCAGGCGCTTGGCTATCATAACGTTCCAAGCGGCGCGTATATTATGCTGCCGATTTTTGGTCCCACGACCACAAGAGGAATCGTTGGAAAAATATCTCAAACTTTTTTAAGTCCCGAATTTATATTTGGTATAGATTTTCTGCCAACAATAGGAATAAGAAGTGAAGAGATGGTAAATGACCTATCACTCAATCTGGGACAAAAAGAGGAACTGGATTCTTTTGCCCTGGATCCGTATACCAGCGTAAAAGACTTCTATATCCAGCACCGTAAAGCCCTTGTCAGGGAGTAGGTATTGTCAGCTAAAAAAAAACTTTTCGATCTCTTCCTTCACGCCTTTGATGGAATTTTTCTGAAAAACAGCATTTCTAAACATTGAAGCCCCATGCATATTTTTAACATACCATGGGTATTGCTTTCTCATGCATAGAAATGCCTGTTTATCCCCTAAAAGATGAGCACAGTGATCCAGATGTCTTAACAGAACTCTTCCTCGCTCTTCAGCTAAAGGTTTCTCAACAGGATTTTCTTTTTTTAGCAGCCTTAAGATGTTTTTAAATATCCACGGGTTTCCAAACGCGCCTCGCCCAATCATTACGCCATTGCAACCTGTCATATTCATCATCGTAATAGCATTTTCGGGAATGAAAATATCTCCATTCCCAATTACAGGTATTTTCACCGACTTTTTTACATGGCGAATTACGTTCCAATCCGCGTTTCCGGTAAATAATTGAGAAGCTGTTCGAGGATGGAGAGTTATAGCATCTACTCCGGAATCTTCCGCTATTTTTGCGATTTCATCAGCATTAATAGAATGAGAATCCCAGCCGGAACGAAATTTCAACATCAAAGGAACAGATATTTTCTTTCTTACCTTTAACAATATCTGACGCAATAACTTTGGATTTTTCATCAAAGCAACTCCGGCATTATTTCTGGTTACTTTTTTCACAGGACATCCCACGTTAATATCCACAATGTCAAAACCCCTGTTTTCAAGTATGAGCGCGGCTCTTGCCATGACCTCGGGCTTTGCACCGAATATCTGTGCTCCAACCGGTTTTTCCAACGGATCCGTCTTCAGGAGAAGCTCTGTTTTTTTATTATTACGGACTAATGCCTCTGAACTAACCATTTCGGTAAAACACAGTCCCGCGCCAAACTCTTTAGCGATCAATCTAAAAGGGAGAAAGCTAATCCCGGCAGCAGGGGCTAAGATTAATTTACTGTTAAGCTTAATAGAACCTATTTTCATATATGCCTATACTGCACCCCATTAAGTAAGCTGGTGTAAATTAGGAGTATTTATACTCTATAATACCCTCTTTTGAAAGGGGTGCAGTAAAAATGGTTTAAAATGTCTGAAGTTTTATATCCGGATGGAAAAAAGTCTTTGTAATCAAATGATAGTTTGAAATAATAACTTATTTATTTACATAATGTTTTTTGTTTTAAAGATAATAGCATCTTTGAAGTGAATCCTTTATTGATATTTTGTCTCTATGCAAATACATGGTAAAACATAATCAATTTACAGGGGGTGAAAAAATATGACCGTTGAAAGATCAGTTCGAGCCATCGCAGGGGTTTTCATATTATTAAGCCTGGGATTAGCTATTATCCATAGCAATTACTGGCTGATTTTTACGGCTTTTGTGGGGTTGAACCTTTTACAATCCGGCTTTACCAACTGGTGCCCCATGATGAGCATTCTGGAAACCTGCGAAGTTAAGGAAAGCACTGAGGGTAAATTAAATTAGATTTCTCGCTTTGCTCGAAATAACACTTCCGTCAACCTGTCATTCCCGCATATTTTTAGCGGGAATCTATAAACATTGAAATTCCTATACATCAAGTTAGGCCTTCGGCAGCTTTTTTTATAATGTTCGTAATTGATTCATTTTTTCGAGTAATTAGGGTGGCATGGACAAGCGTCCTTTGCTTGTCCGTGTTTGGCTATCACGGACAAATAAAAACCGTTTGTCCCTGCCACCCTAAGCTATTTTTATTAGCCGATTATGGGATTCAGGGTAATTATTGAAATTCCTATACGGTTAAGTTAAATGGAACGCAGATTTTAGCAAAGAGATCAGATGCGGATGACGTTCTCTCGTTCCCAAGATGGAGTTTGGAAACGAGAGAAATCTTGTTTATCCTGTTAATCCTGTCTAAAGAAAGGGTTTTAATAATGAAAAAGATACTACATTTCTGTGTTGACCGCCCTAAAGTTGTTACATGGATCATGCTTGTGGTAACAGCGGGTTTTTTATTTGTCGCGGCGCTGCCGAGCATCTGGCCAAATACCTTCAATATGCTTCATCCATTGTCCGTGGATACAGACCCGGAGAATATGCTGCCTGAAGACGAGGCTGTCCGTATTTTTCACAACAGGATGAAGAAGGAGTTTTCCCTTCACGATATTATCGTCCTCGGAATTGTAAATGATGTTCATCCCGAGGGGGTTTTTAACACACAATCACTACAAAAAATATACGCTCTTGCGGAATTTGCAAAAACCCTTCACTGGCCGGATGAGGAAAATCCTGAAAAAAAGGTCGGCGTCATTGAGGTGGACATTATAGCGCCATCAACAGTTGATAACATAGAGCAGGGCGGTCCCGGAGAGGTGAAGTTCGAGTGGCTCATGGCCTCTCCCCCTGATTCTGAAAAAGAAGCCGTGGCTATTCGCCACAAAGCAGAACGCATTCCTTTCTTGAATGGAACACTACTTTCAGAGGATGGAAAAGCCATTGCCCTATACCTTCCGATCACTTCAAAAGATATCACTTATGACATTTCAAAGAAGCTGAAAGAAAAAATCGCCTCTTTTTCCGGTGATGAGCGTTATTACATTACGGGACTGCCTGTCGCGGAAGATACTTTTGGCGTGGAAATGTTTCAGCAAATGGCTATTACCGCGCCTTTAGCCATGTTTGTTATCTTTCTGCTCATGTTCTTCTTTTTCAGAAAGCTAATACTTATTATTTCTCCTTTGATTGTGGCGATGGTTTCGGTTATTACCACCATGGGATTCTTAATCGCTACCGGCAACACGGTTCACATTATGAGTTCCATGATACCCATTTTTATTATGCCGATAGCTGTGCTGGACGCTGTTCACATCCTGTCCGAGTTCTTTGACCGATACCAGGAGACTAAAGACCGTCGAAAAACCATGCTAAAGGTTATGGACACTCTGTCTACTCCGATGCTATACACAACACTTACTACAGCGGTAGGGTTCGCTTCCCTCGCTCTTACGCCGATACCGCCTGTCCAAGTTTTCGGGCTGTTTATAGCTTTCGGGGTTGTTTCAGCGTGGTTCTGGACAATTACTTTTATCCCCGCTTACATCATGTTAATTCCCGAAGAGTCTTTTGCTAACTTCGGCTTAAAAACAGGTAAAAAGGAAAAAGCCGCGAAATCTCGCCTGACTTCTTTTCTTTCAAAGACCGGCCTTTTTACTTATCGTTACCCAAAGTTCATTATGGCAGTGACCGCTGCGATATCAGCTGTCGCGGTTTACGGGATATTTCAGATAAATATAAATGACAACCCGGTAAAGTGGTTTAATACTTCTCATCCTATCCGGATTGCGGATAAAGTATTGAACGATCATTTTGGCGGCACCTATATGGCCTACCTCGTCCTGGAATCGGATGAAGACAAAGAGCAGGTCAATTTTTCCGACTCTATATCCGAACGCCTGGCAGCCCACGTTAAGGAAACAGAGGAAGCTTCGCCTGCGGCAAAAGAGGTTTTTAAAACAATAAAGTTTGAGATAGAGAAAATAAGACAGAGTTCCGGATCAAAACAAGAATTGCTTAATAAACTGGAATTATTCGCGAACTCTCAAGCTGACC
>CBDUII010000142.1:0-6773 GCA_965367285.1 uncultured bacterium | reverse complement strand
CGCGGCGTCCGGTCTATTATGATCTTCCTGCAGGGGCATGGTATCAGCGCCACTTATGCCATCAAGATTTACAAGCAGTATAAGAAGAAATCAATCCAGGTGGTTAAGAAAAATCCTTATCAGTTGACTTCGGATATTTTTGGGATCGGGTTTAAGATTGCGGACAGTATCGCGTTCAATCTTGGAATTGACCCCCATTCTCCACTCAGGGCGGAATCCGCTGTTTTGTATGTATTGAAGCAGGCGGGCAATGATGGAAATGTGTTTTATCCTTATGACGCTCTGATTGAGAAAACTTCTGAATTGCTGCAGATAGACGCGGAAATCGTTGTGAAAGCAGTGGCACACAAATTTAAAATCAGGGAAATTATAATCGAGGATATCGAGGATAATTTTGATTTATCCCGGGTTAACCAGAAAGCAGTCTATCTCTGGCAGTCTTATTTATCGGAAACTGGTATCTCAAGTAAATTGAAGGATTTGTTAAAGGAACCAGCCGGTTCATGGGGCAAAGGGTTTGAAAAAGGGGTCGGTTTTGCGGAAAAAAAGTTTGGAATCGAGCTGTCTGAATTACAAAGAAAGGCGGTCTGCTCCGCGGCGACAAGTAAAATACTGGTTATTACGGGGGGTCCCGGGACAGGGAAAACAACTATTGTTAAAGTTCTGGTGGAAATTGTAAGACGCAGGGGGGCAAAAATCCTGCTTGCCGCTCCAACGGGGAGAGCGGCAAAACGATTATCAGAAGTAACAGGAATGGAAGCAAGCACCATACACCGGTTATTGGAATTTAATTACAAAAAGGGAGGATTTCAGCGGGATGAGCAGAACCCGTTAAACGGGGACATCATAATTATTGATGAAGTTTCCATGATTGATAATCATTTAATGTACTCTTTGCTGAAGGCTGTTCCACCACAGAGCACTTTAGTTTTAATAGGAGACAGCAACCAGCTTCCATCGGTAGGAGCGGGGAATGTCCTGCATGATATTATTGATTCCGGGATGATAGAGGTGGTGCGGCTTGAGGAAATATTCAGGCAGGCTCAGGAAAGCCAGATAGTTGTTAACGCGCATCGTATTAACAATGGTGAATCTCCCTTCTATTCTGAAAAAAGCAGAAAGCCTGCCGATAACTTTTTTCTTTTTCAGGAGGAGGAGCCGGAAAAGATTTTAGAATTAATCAAAGAACTGCTTTTAAAAAAGATACCGGAAAATTTTCCTCATATAACTGCAAATGATGTACAGGTTATATGCCCTATGAATAAAGGGGTGATTGGAACGATAAATCTGAATTCGGTTTTGCAGCAATGTCTTAATCCGACAGGCCCGGAATTTAAACGCGGCGACAAGCTGTTCAGGCTTAACGACAAGGTTATGCAGATCAGGAATAATTATGATAAAGAAGTGTTTAATGGCGATATCGGCAAAATAGCGGAAATAAACCTGGAGGATCATTTTTTGACCGTGCAGTATGACATGAGGGCGGTAAGATATGAATTAAGCGAGTTGGATGAACTGACGCTGGCTTATGCCATCTCTGTCCACAAATCCCAGGGGAATGAGTATTCGGCTGTTGTCATGCCGGTTTTGATTCAGCATTACATCATGCTCCAGAGGAACCTTTTATATACTGGAATAACGAGGGCAAAGGATTTAGTTATTTTGACAGGCACCAAAAGAGCGATTGGAATCGCGATAAAAAACGCGAATATTCATAAAAGGTTCACTTATCTTAAAAAAAGGCTCCAGGATACCATGGGATCATCTTACCTGGAACCGCTTTAAACTATTACCCTATAAAAGCTTCTTTTTTTTAGGCACTGTTAGTTCCTGTTTTTTGCAGCGCCTTATGCAAAGCTCAGGAAATTTTTAGTTATTCTCACCGGAGCGGAAGCTCCATTTGGTTGCGGCAACTTGCCGCTTTAAGTACCTATTATTGGTTTTTTAAGAGGAGGGAAACAAAATGGGAGACATTAAAAGCGCATTGGACATTGCAATGAAAAAAGCAGAAAAAATAACTGGTGAATCCGGTGAAAAAAATGTGCGTTTGGCAAAGGGCCAGAAAGAAGAGATTGCTGAAATCCGGAAAATTTATGACGCGAAATCAGCTGAAAGAGAAATCATGTTGCAGAGCAAGATAGAAAAGGCTAAAATTCGCAACCCGAATGACGCACCTTCACAAATAGAGGAACTGAAAAGAGCATTTAATGAAGAAAAAAAGGCTTTATTTGACAAAAGAGATAAAAAAATCGAAGAAATCAGGCGCAAAAAGAATTAATATTTTTCCCACTTTTAACCGTTATGAATCTATAATAGATAAGTTAGATTCCCGCTGGAGTTTATCCTCGTGAAAACGGGGGCGGGAATGACAAAAGACGAATGAGGGAATGACTCTTCCGGACCTGTCATTCCCCATATGCCATTCCCGCATGCTCCCCGCTTAAAGCGTGCGAGGACAAGCTTTAGCGGGAATCTATAAACATTGAAATTCCTATACATTGAACTTGGGCACTTCGTGCCAATTGGAATGATGGAGCAATGATGTTGGAAAAATTAGTGAACTGCTTTTCCAACATTCCACTATTCCAAAAAGTATTAGCACTTTTCAGATATGTTTAATATTTTAATAAATTAAGGTGTTAAAACATGAATAAAGTAGAACTCGCGGACAAATTGTACAAGCATAACCACAGCAAGAAAAAAGATACCGGTCGTGCAGAAATTACAGGGAGTAAATCTGAAAATAAAAAAGATTCTGTCGCCCTGTCCTCTAAAGGTGTGTCTCTAAGTGAACCCAAGGCATCGAAAAAATCTCCTGATATCAGGGTGGATCTGGTAAAAAAATACAAGAAAGACATAAATGAAGGAACTTATGAAGTAAAAACAAACGAGATAGCAGAAAAGATTGTCCAGAAATATGAAGAGCAGATATTCCACAAGCCTTTCCCTTAATACCCTCTTAAAAAAAAAATAACAAATGTCAAGCGCCAAAAAACAAGTAAATAGCAATATTCAATATAAAAAATCCCAAACAAGCCGTATCAAAAAAAACTGGGTTTTGTATTTTTGATATTGTATATTTATTTGAAATTTGGAATTTGAGTTTTGTTATTTCGGTGGATTATGGAGCTGATTATCTTAGGTTCAGGTACCTGTGTCCCTTCTCTTAAAAGGGGGTCATCCGGTCTGGCTGTAAAAGCCAATGGGAAAATAATTTTAATTGACAGCGGTTCGGGTACATTAGAACGACTTTTAAAGGCGGGAATAACTTACCGTGATGTGGATGTTATTTGTTATACCCATGTTCATCCCGACCATATATCAGATCTCGTTCCTTTTCTTTTTACCTGCAGATATGGAGATCTCCCACGGCAAAAGGACTTGCTAATTATTGGTGGAGAAGGGTTTATTGATTTTTTTATTCGGTTAAAGCAGGTTTTTGGCCAGTGGCTTAACGCTGATAATTATAAACTTGACTTAAAAGAAGTTGTAAATAAAACAATAAACATCGGAAACCTTAAAGTTTCAACCCGGCAACCTGCACACAGCAAGGAAAGCGTGAGTTACAGATTTGAGTCACCCGAGGGTCAAAGCATTGTTTTATCGGGAGATACGGACTATTGTGAAAGTATAATTTCTCTTGGGCAGAATGCTGACATCCTTGTTTTAGAATGTTCTTTCCCTGATGAACTGAAAACAGACGGGCATCTTACCCCTTCCGCTGCAGGAGAAATCGCCACGAAATCAAAGTGTAAAAAACTCATTCTCACCCACTTTTACCCCCTTTGTGAAAAATACGATTTAATCGCGGAATGCCGAAAGACTTACTCCGGAAATGTGGTTTTAGCGGAAGATTTAATGAAGGTAGAGGTTAATGCTTAGCTAAAAATTGAAGTCGTCATCTTCAACAGCACCTAATTTTTCATTCGTCCCTGAAGTTTCACCTTCAAATTCATCAAAAGTTTCTTTCACTGGCATATCCACACCAGGAGCCGTTGTTTGAAGTTTCTGATCCAGCATCCGTTTGGCTTCTTCAGAGATTTCTACCCGGTCCTCCTGCCTCTGAATTACTTGCCGTTTTTTTTCTGTATTCAGGCGGGCAATATTAAGCTGCCTGCCATAAGTTCTTAAAACATTTTGGATTTGTGAAACCGGTATAACCATTTTATTTATTGAAGTTTATAATCAACAAACCTGGGACTGACAAGTTTTTGACCACCATAGCCTGTGATAAGAGTCCTGCCTCTTTTTATTGTATAAACTCGTTCTTTCAAAAGGTTTTTATGTTTCTCCAACGTTGCGGTAACTTCTTTTTCAATCGGAACTATTTTGTCAATAACCTCTTTGATCTGCTGGTTAAAAGATTTAACCGTGCCGTCATCAGCTAATTTTAATTCTAAAGACGGGTTGTCTTTAATCATAGATTCTGTCTGTTTTTCAAGTTCTAAAATTTTAGAGACAATATTATCCTTTTTTAATAATAATGATTCTATTTTTGAATTATTAATAGACTGAACAGTTTTTATTTGAGATTGCTCATTATCATCTTGAACAATTACTTTTTTTTGTTGTACAGAAATATCATAGAACGTTCTGAAATATTTTAATTTCATTTTAAGCAGGGATCGCATTTCTCTTATTATTTTACTCTCTTCCACGTTTTTTTTCATTATTAAGCCGTCACGGAAACAATAATATTCTCTTGAGTAGATTTCTCAAATTGAGCTGCCTGAATATTTGCAGTACTTTTGATCAAACCGGAAGCGAAAGAACTGTCGCTCAATAAGCTGTTTTTATTGACTACCTGCCGGGCAATTGTGCCTGACAACGGCCTTGTCAGAATATCGATCAGGTCAGCTAATTTCTCAGCTATTACGCTTGATGCGTCAGTAAAAAGAGGAATGACCTTTTCCTCATTTTTCACAAGAACTTTTTTTAATTCTCTCTCGTCAATGTTCAGGGTATTGTCTTCCATTGTCTTACTCCCGATTTTTTCTAATCCTGCAAAAATAGAACTACTCCCCTTTGAAGGAAACAACACCATCTTTGAGATATCGCTTTTAAAGTTAGTCACCAGGTTTTTAATCGCTATCTGGTTAAATGTATTCTTAGATTGATTTCTTTCGGTAATTCCTATTTTCCCCAAGTTATTAAATTTTTGATCCGCATTTAAAACATCATCCGTTATTTTATCATTTAGTCCATTTCGGATTTTTTGAGCGACAACATTTTCTTCCAATACCCTGCTAAAAGCGAGTTCATTGTTTAAAAATTTAATTGTATCATTATACGCGGAAACAAAATTTTTAATGTTTTTTAAAGTTTCCGTCAAGTCTGTTGATATAGAAAGCGAAATATTTTTTAATGAAGTGTCTTTCAGGTGCAAAGTAGTATTCGAAATAATGTCTGATATATCATTAACATCCTTTTCAAAACTATCTCCATCAACAGTCAAGGAGGATGACGTGGGAAGCATATTTAAATTTTCAAAAGTGTCAGGGTCTAATTGCTGTTCCTTTATAACAGCATTATTAAGTCGATCCAATTCAAAAAAACCGAGGTCTAACAAAATATCGTTATCGTCTTGAAGTTCGATATTTTTATTAACGTTAGACAAGGAATTCAGGTACAGCCTGTTATCAATTATTGAGGCTACTACTTTTAACTCTGCGGTTCCTCCATCCAGCAGCTCATCCCCGTCTAAGTCTTCGCTGCCCTGTATGACGTTATCTCCATTGATATCTTCGATAATGTATATCCCTTTGGAATAAGGAGTGCTCGCTACCTGCAATACGTCCAATTCCCCATTATTATTGAGATCTTCCCCAAAATCTAGGATTACATTTTTGTTTGATTCTTCTCCAAAATTGCTTTTTTCTTTGATTTCATCTAATTTGTTATTTGCTTCTTTGAAAAACTTTTCATATTCTATTATTTTTTCATCAGTCATCTGTGTTAAATCAAAAATTACTGTATTGCTTCCAAGCAAATTTTTATTTTCATCATAAAGACTTGTTGCTTGTAATAATCCTGGAAATGTACTTTGATCCTGTTTTTTGAATGTAATCTTTCTATCAGTTACTTTTCCTGTATCAAACCATGTTTTTAGAGAATCATTCATAGTCTCCCATGCTTCTTTAGGCACGTGTTCAAATATTGGCTTGCCTAAAATCTCTGATTTGGCATATCCCAAGTTTGCTGCATATGTGGAATTACAATCAAGAATTATTCCGATTGAATTTATCCTTCTCCACATTATAGGTGCATCTTTGAGAGTTTTTCTTGCTTCAGTTTGAGACATTTTTTAAAATTAGACTGACTAGTTATTAAATTGAAATATTTTCAAAACCACTGATCTAAATTCTGGCTCTTTTTTTCTAGCGCTTTTTTTAATCTATTCAAGGTTGACTGAATTCTATCTTCTGAAAAGCTTATCTCCTTAACAAGATAGTTCGTTATTGCCTCATAATCCACTTTTTCAAAGATAATCTCATCTACTTCCGTAACTTCTGGCTCCAAAAAGATTTTTCTTATCTGTTGAAATTTTATCTCTTGCAATTGTTCTTGAATTTGTGGAATATCCTCTAATCTTGAATATTGTTTAATCATTTTTAGTGCAGTCTTTGGACCAATTCTTTCAAAACCATTTGGATTAAAATCGGTTCCAATCAAAATTCCAACATCTACAAGTTGCTCTCTTGTAAATCCTAATGAATCGAGTGTCTTCTGCGTCTCAATTATCTCTGGAACAATATCGATGTATGTATTTCTAT
>CBDUII010000141.1:0-6787 GCA_965367285.1 uncultured bacterium | reverse complement strand
GATTTCCCGGATAAATGCCTGTTTGATATGTTCATCTATTTTTCCATAAAATTCGCCGAGTTGAAGACTGAATTTCAAAAGGAATTCCTTAAAGATTTTAATTTGGACTGGTACGAACTGAGTTTCAATCTAAAATACAGTAAAAAGGATAAGCAGAAAAAGGCCGGAGCTGTTAGCTCTGATGAGTTGTCATTAAACAGATTCATATATGAATCTTCCGTCGAAGAAGATCAAATAGTTGAATCTAAAAATCGGATTGATATGAAGCCGGCTGCTTTTAGCGAAAAAGACAGGGACAGGACCGGCAAGTTCAGCAAGTTTGAAAAAACGTTAATAGAAGCAATACAGGACGGCCATAAATTAAATTTTGTGATCTATAAAGATATGGAAAACGCGGCTGTGTCAATCGGGTATGTACTGCATCAATATAATAAGATTCCCGTGAGATGGAGTCTCTCGCGTGGTTTTAGCATGGAGAAACTGTCGAACAAATATGACGCCGGCAGTCTCAGTTCCATGCGCGACATAAAAAACCCTTCCTCGGCGCTTAATTTTATAATCGAAAACAAAGAGGAAAGAGTTTCCTATATATTTGAAGATTTTCATCATCATATAGGCGGTGCTTCAGCTATTAATACAGCCGTCGCGGAAATAAGGTCCATCATCAGAGAACTCTCAAGAAATTTAAGGGAAAGAAGTGAATTCGTTTTTTTCTTATCCCCCTCAGATTCTCTGCCTGTAGAACTTGTGCCGACCTTTAATATCATCAAACAGGAAGCTGCAGGGAAGAGCGTCTCATTTTTAAGCAAATACGGATATGACATGACCGATCCTGCTGTATGCGGCCAGAACAAGCCTATTATAGGTAAAGACGATAAAATAAAGAGGATAATTCAGATACTATGCCAGATGGAAACCAATAACCCTGTTCTTGTTGGCGGGGCCGGGGTCGGCAAAACAGCATTAATAGAAGGGCTTGCCTCTGAAATTGTAAAAGGAAATGTTCCTCCAGCGCTCAAGGGGAAAACTATTTTTTCCCTTAACTTGAATACCATGGTTGCCGGCTCGAAATACAGGGGAGACTTTGAGGAACGTATACATAATGTGCTGGACGAAGTAAAATCAAGTTATGGAGATATCATAGTATTTATAGATGAAATACACACCCTGCTTGGAGCCGGCTCCGCGGAAGGCGCCGCGGGAGCCGAAGATATACTGAAACCTGCACTTGCCAGAGGAGATTTCCCCTGTATTGGCGCCACCACTCACGAGGGTTATAAAAGCCTGCTCAGAGATCCGGCGCTGGCAAGAAGGTTTCAGAAAATGGATATCCCGTCTGCGACTGTAAATGAAGCGCAAGATATTTTACGCGGGGTAAGACACGTATTTGAGAAACACCACAGTGTTAAAATTACCGATGATGCCATAAATGTGGCTGTGAAACTGAGCGAAGAATGGATACACGATCAGTACCTGCCGGGTAAAGCGGTAAGACTGCTGGACAGTACATCAGCCTTTGTGAAACTCGACGGCTGTCAAACAGTCGGTGCAAAAGATATAGAAGGCGAAATGCGGAGAAGTCGCAGTTAGCAATGGTCAATTAACGAGATATTGCCTGAATTGGGTTGTTTGTCATTCCCGGCTTGATCGGGAATCTAAAGCAGATCCCCTCTTTTGTGGGGATGACAAAACTCTGGCACAGAAGTAAATTGAATTAAAAAAAAAATGAAAAAATTTAATTTTCATCTTTCCTCTAACAAAAGGCAGTCAATAGTCGCAATAGTGATTGCCGTGGCAGGTATTGCTATGTTTACCGAATCCTATGAATTGATTACCTCGAATAGCAATACGAATCAGCCAGCTGTTTCATCGGGCAAGTATGGAGGAATTAATAATCAATCGAAAAAGATAGTGGAAGCGCATTGGCAGGGAATGGAGATCGTTCCTCTTACATGGGAGCTTGCCGCCAAACTGGGAATCCCTTTGAATGAAAAAGGGGTGCTTATTGATGAGGTTACCCTGTCGGCCGCGGACAGCGGCCTGATGGCAAAGGATATTATTAAATCAGTAAACGGCTCCAAAGTTACAAACCTCGATGAGTTCTACATCACAACGAAAAGACTTAAAAATCAAAAAAGGGCGTCAATCGGGATTAAGAGAGGCAATAGCAACATGATAGTGGATTTAATAGTGCCGGATGAACTTGGCTTTGCCCAGTTAGAATCTGCGCCTATGATATTAGCCGGTTCCATTGCTCCACACAGGTACAGGGGGGCGTGTACGGATTGTCATGGCATAGGCACTACAGGTCAGCTTACTCCTGATCCGGATACAGTTACTCTTACTCCGCCGCCAATTAGTAAACAGACAAAAAGCCCGCACAGGTACAGGGGGAAATGTAAGGATTGTCATGTGCTTAGATAGGCTAAAGTCTTAAATTTAAGATTTAAGAGTTAAGATTCCAAATTTTTTTTTGAATCTGTAATTTGCAATTTTAAAAAACCTATGAATTTTTTTCAAAAAGAAGATCAGAATTGTTTGGCAGGGCTGGCAGTGCTCGGTGTCTGTGTCGCGCTGATATTAGTTGCCATGTTCAGCACTTTACCGCAGCCGGTTCAAACCTCGAGCGTAACTGCAAAATACCTTTACCCGCCTGCGGAAATTAATATTTCGGTTTCCCAGGGATTGCGCCTGCTTATGCTCGGACTCTTCTCAGGCATTATCGGCGGTATGATGGGTATGGGGGGGGGAGTCGTCAAGGCATCCGGGTTGGTGATTATATTCGGATTGGAGGTTTTCCTGGTTCGTTCCATAGCCCTTATAACAAACGTATTTATTTATGGTTCCGCGGCATACCGGTATCTGAAGAAAAACGGGCTGGTTATTAAAGAAATAGCAGAAATCATGATCCCCGGCGCGTTGCTCGGTGTGGCATTCGGCTTTCTTTTAGGCAATGTAATGTATTCCATGTGGCTCCAGAGACTCCTCGGTGTATTTGCCTTATACTCCGGTATGGATATGCTGAGGAGAGTATACTTCAGCGGCAATTCAGGTGACGCGTTGCCGAAATACGGACCTGAAGAATTTAAAAAGGAGAACAAGATTAAGATAGCGGGCGCCGGATTTCCCATGGGTACTGTGATGGGACTGTTTGGTATCAGCGGTGGCGTCATAGGTGTGCCGTACCAGAGGTTTATCCTGAAGATACCGCTGAAAAATGCAATTGCCAATACATCTGTTACATCATTTGTTGCGTCAATATTCGCGATATTTTTCGCGTTATGGTATGAACATACTCATGGCCAATATGGTATCTCTACACCGATTATTATGGCCCTATGGATAATTCCCGGTAATATTGTCGGTGCTCAGGCAGGGTCATATTTGACAGACATCTTGCCGCTGAAATTTATTAAGCTGCTCTATGTAACCATAATGATTCTAATTGGAATCAGGTTGTTCTTTTAGAAAGCCGACAGTGTTCAGCAATCAGCAGTCAGCTTCTTTTTTCTGAACGCTGACAGCTGACTGCTGAAAGCTTAAAAACCATGAGTGAAGAAAAAGATGTCAACCAAAAAAAACAGGAAATCCTGGATCAGATCAATGATCTGAAGGTACGCTTTAATATCCTTACACAGGTTAACAGGCAGATGGCAAAAGAAAAAAAGCAGGGTTTCGTGTTGGATTTTCACGAAAAGGATATTAAGGAGAAGAAACGGGATATTATGAAAATAATTCGGAAAGTAGGAGAAAAGTAGAATAAAAAGATGAGCCGTACCATAGCAGTGGCAAATCAAAAAGGAGGGGTGGGAAAAACCACCACCACCATAAGTCTGGGAGCGTGCCTCAGCGATTTGGGGAAAAAGGTGCTTTTAGTGGATATGGACCCCCAGCAGCATGTCAATCTCGGTCTTTCAATAACCCCGGAGGATATGGGTTTGAGCACATACGATCTCATGATCGATCCGCAAGCTAACCCTGATTCCAGCATTGTCAAGTGTTCGGACAATCTCCATGTTTTGCCTTCTAACCTCGACCTTGCTATGGCTGAATATGAGCTTATGGGAAAGGTTGCTTCCGATAAAAGACTGTCTAATCAACTGAATAAGATAGAAGACAGGTACGACTTTATTATTATAGACTGCCCGCCTTCTATCGGGCTTTTAACTATAAACTCTTTACTCGCCTCCCAGGAGGTTATCATGGCAATAGACCCGGAGTTTCTTGCGATGCAGGGGGTGATTCGGCTTCTGAAGTTACTCGAGGAAATAACCGGCGCGCATCAGAAGAAGATATCTTATTACACGTTAATTACCCGTTTTGATTCGCGAATAAGGATTGCTAAAGAAGTCTGTGCTGAAGTTCGCAAGCAATTTGGTGATCTCTGCCTGAAAACCGTCATTAACAATAATGTAAAACTGAAAGAGGCTGTGAGCCAGGGGATTTCCATACATGAATACGACAAAAGCTCAAAAGGTTACGAAGACTATTTCAACCTGGCAAAAGAAATACTAAATAAAAAGCCTGATTGATTGCAGGGGTAGATTGCAAATTTCAGGCTGTAAATTTCAAATTTTATTTTTGAATCTGCAATCTGCAATCTGGAATTATTTATACTATGGCTAAAAAAGTAAAATCAAAACTGGGAAGGTAATTCGTCGCCATCATTGAAGATGATACTCAAACATCGCATAAAAGAATCTTAAAGACATATGTGGCGCCAGAGGAACCTGACAAAAAAATCGCCACAAAACAAGAAGCGCCTCCGCCTGTCGAAACAAAAAAACCGGAACCTGTTAAAACATTTACACTGCCGAAGAAACGGATGCCGGAGACTGTAAAAACTAAAAAACTTAAACTGCTTCCGGTCAAACGGCCTGAATCCATTCCAAAAATCTTTTCAGATTTCTATTCGATCATTCAGGGACAGGAGAATATTGTAGACGTCATAAAAATTATCGGCGCCGATAAATTCGACTTGGAATCTGTTTTCAAGCAATACAAAAGCAAAGGTTTCGAGAATCTGCATGACACTTTTCTGCAGGATGAGTCAAAGGGGAAGAAAGTCTTTAATCAAATATTAAAGGAAGAAACGAATGCGGGGATTGGTCTTTTAAAAGAATTAAACGACATTATTAAGAAAAAACACTCTGAAGAAGAGATTAATTGCAGAGATTTGTTGAAGAAAAAGGAGGAACTCTATTCTCTATGGTCGAATCTCGCGGAAGAAAAAGAAAGACTACAGGATGAAAATAAGAAAATGACCGTGGATTTAGATGGGTTCCTGGAAAAGAAGAGATGGCTGGCCTCAAAAAAAGAATATATTAATTACAAATACAGTGAGTACGGAGATGAGGCTAAAATAAACGAACTTTATGAACAGTGGTCTGAAGAATATAAAGAAACAAAAGTTGAAGAAGAGGCATTAAAAGCCGAATATGAAAAGGCAATGCAGGATGAAAAGACCGTCCCCAGACTGTGTAACGACACTAATAAGGAAATTAAGAACCGAAGGGACGAGATAGCTATGGCAAAATACGAGGCGCAGGAGATTCTTAAATCATTCCCTGACATTGAAGAACGCGCGCGAGAGTCTGAAGAGATAGTTATAAAATATAGAACTGTTCATAATGATCTGGAAAAAACTACCGGCGTTTTAAACAATCTTAGAGATAACCACACAAAGGTGGACAATGAGAGAAAAGAACTGGAAAAAACGCTTTCACTCAAAAAGGAGGAACTTGACCCGTTCATTAAGACAGAAAAATCTCTCAAAAATGAGCTGACGGAAGTCACCAATAAATTCAACAGGCAGGAGGAATTAAAGGAAGAGAGACGTGTACTGGAAGATGTGCTGAAACCTCTCGAGAAAACAATTGAACAATGGAAAGAGAGAATAAAAAACCATCATGAAAAAATAACGAAAATGAACAAAGAAATAGAAGACATGAAAGAAGAAAGTCAAAAAGTAGTGGCTGAAGTAAAAGAGTACGAAGCCATGGTGGGGCCGGTCAGGAAACTGAAGGAAAAACTAACCAACGCGGAAAAAGAAATTTCTCAGATGGGTGAACAGGATCAACAGTTTACAAAGGCAATCCATGAGATGAGAAAGGAAAACGAAATCCTTTCAATAAAGGCCAGGCAGTTTGAAATGATTAAGAAAAAACTGGATGGGATTAAGTGATAAATTAGACGCTGATAGACGCTGATTTTTATGATTTTTCAGCGTAAATCATAGTCAATCATATTAAATCTGCGTCAAAAATAGATGGAAATTTATATGCCATGAACTTAAAAAATCCGTTAAAACAGGAAGTGCTTGCGCTAAACAGTTTGTATTCCGGCATTATCTCCGTCTGTGGCTCATCTACCAAAATGGGTCTGGAGGAAAAGGAGCTTGCGAAAAAAGAAGAAATAATAACAACTGTTGCTTATCGCGCAGGGTATCGAGTTAATACGTTTGTGGATATTGGTAACTGTGATGGCACAGGTATTTGGTTACAGCAGCGTAGAGGGCAGAAAGATAACTTTATCGGTTACATTGAAGGATGGGGTGAGCATTACAGCCACTATGTAAGCGAAATGAATAAACTAGGTTATTTGTGGGGTATTCATTATTTACCTCATGATGCTGGCCATGTAAGGCAAGGACAGACTGAAAACATATCCCCCGTTGAAATGCTGGAAAACTTAGGGCTGAAAAACATAGAGGTTGTGCCCCGCGTCGGTGAAATATCCCACGGCATACAAGCAACAAGAGATTCGTTCTCAACGTGCTGGTTTGACG
>CBDUII010000140.1:0-6807 GCA_965367285.1 uncultured bacterium | reverse complement strand
TGAATCTCAAGCTCAAAAAGATTATATCAATAGTCGAGATGTGACCCTATAACCTACCGCATTCGTCTTTTGTCATTCCCGCACGCTTTTAGCGGGAATCTCTACATTGAAATTCATATACATAAATTTAGGCACAGCATTGAATTTTGCGTGGAAACTAATTTTATGTCAAAATACAAATATTTTTTAAAAGCTCCTGTGGTAAAAAAATTAATCCCACACAGTGGGTTTAATTCCCCGACGTTCTACGTCGAAAAAATTGATAAAGTTGTTTTAGATACCCCGATGCTCTGCGTCGGGGAGTATGTCATTTTTTTAATTTACGTAAGCGATTTCAAATAAGGCATTCTACATAATACAAAGCTCGAAATGAACATAATTCCTGTTAGTTGTTAGAAAAAATGCCTGCCAACTCTGAAATAAAAACTTAAATAAAAATGCAAAACCCAATTGTCAGCATCCTGCTAATTACCTGGAACAGGGAGAAGATTTTAAAAAAAACCCTCGCGAAAATAGAGAACCGGGATGAAGTTCCTTTTGAAGTTATAGTAGTTGACAATAACTCTGAAGATGAAACAGAGCAGATGATCAAAACCTCTTACCCTGACTGCCGCTATTTTAAAATGGGGAAAAACCAGGGGATTAAAGCAGATAATCTGGGAGCTTCTCATGCCCGTGGAAAATATTTGCTGTTGCTGGACGATGACTCTTATCCGGCTTCAGGTTCTATCGAAAAAATGGTTCAGCTGTTTGAAGAGAAACCGGACGCGGGAATCATCCCTTTTAATATCCTTCATCATGAAACAAAAGAAGAATACCAGACGTGGCATATACCCCGAATCATTGGAAGAGTCGAAGCTGTTAATTTTTTAGGATGCGGAGCGGGAATTCGAACGGAGCTATTTAAAAAAACCGGTTATTATCCGGAATGCTTTTTTATATACGAAAACGAGCTGGATGTAAGCTTAAAGGTATTAAAACAAGGCTATAAAATCATTTATGATTCAAGCATTGTGGCATATCATGATTTTTCTTCTAATAAAAGGGGAACTCCTAACCAGGTTTTCTACGGATCAAAGAATAAACTTCTCCTGTTATGGAAATACTTCCCAATAAAAATATCGATACCGTTAACCATTGAGTTTTTCTTATCTTCTCTTTTACTTTCTTTCAAAAAGGGTTACTGGCTGTTAAGGTGGAAGGCCTGGCTGCTTGCAATCATCCAGTTACCCGTATATTTAAAAGAATATCCTTCCGACAGAAGCATAGCTGAGGGTATGATTGATAAACTACAGCCTTTTTTACAGGAATTTAAATTAAAAACCTGGATCAAAAGATTAAAATAAGCAATGAAACCACTGAGCGGCAGGGCCGCAACCAAATAGAGCTGCCGCTCAAAACAGCCAACAAAAACTTTGTTAAGCCTTGCATAAGGCGCTGTAAAAATCAGAACTAAACACCGCCTAAAAAAACGCAATGTTGCAAGTTAGTAATACAGCGCAGCTTTCGGCCACAACCAAAATGAATTTGCTAACCTAAGCTTTACCGCAAAGACATCAAGGCACAAAGAAAATAAAAAATTGATTAGTGTCTTTGTGACTAATCTTTTAATATGACTGAAGACAAAGGATTTGAAATAATTTGCGGCGCAAGCCTTCACTGGGATACTTTCCTGTTCCAGAGACCCCATCAGATCATGTCCCGGTTAGCTCAAAGGCATTCAGTACTCTATGTAAGACCCGTTGACTTGCTGGCTTTCTGCAAATCCCCCGCTATAAGACCAAAAAAAAGACGTTTCAGCTCTCCTTTAGAAAATCTTCAACTCTATTCTCCTTTGATATTTCCTTACAGCAGCGTTTTTTCATGGATTCGCGGTTTGAACAACTCTTTAATGACACGGCGAATAAAAAAAGAGTGTCTGAAAAATAATTTCAAAAAAAAAATTCTTTGGCTTTATTCTCCATTTAGTTCTTATCTAATTGGAAAAGCGGGAGAGTCTTTAGTTGTTTACGACTGCATGGATGAGCACGTAACATTCAAAAACGCCGATCCAAAACTTGTTGAAGCTGAAGATCGGATATTAGAAAAAGCGGACATTGTTTTCGCGGGCGGCAGAAGTCTTTATGAGTCAAAAAAAACGAAAAACTCAAACTGCTATCTTTTCCCGAGTTGTGCGGATAATAAACATTTTTCAAAAGCCTTGAATCCGGACATAAAAATCCCGGATGATTTAAAAGATATTCCAAAACCGATTGTCGGTTATATTGGAGCAGTAGATGAACGGTTGGATTATAAGTTAATTGAGGCGTTAGCAGGAAAAAATAAAAATATTTCATTTGTATTTATTGGCCCGATTATTAAAGTTCAGAAAAAAGAACTTCCCACGCAAAAAAACATCTTTTATCTCGGTTCGCGAGAGTACAAAACCATGCCTGCGTATTTAAAAGGAATTGACATCGGTTTTATGCCCTTTGCCATGACCCCGGTAACCAAGATGATCAGTCCCACTAAAACTCTGGAATACCTTGCGGCCGGACTCAGGGTTGTTTCAACTCCTGTCCCTGATGTGGTCTTTGATTTTAAGGGGATTATTCGCATCGGGCATAACGCGGACGAGATTTCCAATCATCTAAGGGAAGTACTTGGTAACAAAGAACCGAATATTATACGGCTTGGAATAGAAACTGCCGCTAAAAATACATGGGATGGAATGGTAGACAAAATGGAAAAGATAATAAGGGGAAAATTACAAATTACAAATTACAAATAGCAAATCGGTTTTGCTTACCACCAACTGCCTAATGCTCACTGTTATCTATCCTCAGCCACCTGTCACCCTGAGCTTGCCCTGTACCACGCGGTTCAGGGCTGGCCGAAGGGTCACCTCACTGATTCAACATTTCCTTCTCCTTCAAAGAAACCCACGAAATAGCCGGTTTCAGAACCTCTATTTTCAATTGTATGCCTAATGTTTGGTGGAACGATAAATAAAAACTCCGGACTGCTATGGAAAATTTCTTCTGCCCGGTTTCCTTTTAAATCATCCACAGTTAGACGAATTTGAGAACCGCAGAGTAAAAAATATTCAGTATGAAGAGGATGGTAATGGTTTCCGCGTATTGCCCCCGGTTTTAACTCCGCAATATGAAAATTTAATAACTCTTTATTTTTGAGCTGCGGGAAATCTTCAAAGGGAAACCATGAAAACCCGCGCTTGTCTTTTGGTGAATTTAATGGGATTTTCTTAATGATAGACAAGATATTACTTTATTTCGATGTACAACAGATAAAATGTACAGCTTTTTTGCTGTATTGTTGACAGATTTACAAAAAAAAAGAAATTTTTTCACTAACCTTGCGTATGATATAGTCATATATCAATAACATACTATAGCAGGAAATTATATGCGTACAACGCTAAATATTAATACCAGTGAGGCAGAAAATTATTGAAATAAACAGTCCAACAAAACGAATACTTCTTATTAAACCTAGTTCTTTAGGAGATATTATTCATGGTCTTCCTGTCTTGAAAGCTATTCGGGATAAATGGCCTGACGCAAAGATTTCATGGGTAATCAAGGACATTTACGCGGATATTATTAATGAAAATCCTCTTATTGATGACCTGATATTATTAAAAAAAAACAGTTTAACTACCTCGATCCTTTCTTTCAGGAAAAAACTGCGCCATGGAAGGTTTGATCTGGCGGTGGACATGCAGGGTCTTTTCCGCAGCGGTTTAATCGCATTTCTGTCCGGTGCTCCTGTAAGGGTTGGATTCAGCAATGCCAGGGAGTTGGCTCCTCTTTTTTATACTCATAAAGTTGATGCTCCCCTGCACCTTCATGCTGTAGACAGGAATTTAAAACTCGCTGACTCGTTAGATTGTAAAAATCAGGAAATTAATTTTCCGCTTAATATAAGTCAGGAGGCACAGCAGGAAGTATCTGAGTTTCTCCAAAAGAATCAATTGGACAACAGACAACCTGTCATAACATTCGTACCGGGTGCGAGGTGGGAGAAGAAACGGTGGCCGTCCAAATCATTTTCCAGGTTAGGTGATTTTTTAAATAAGGAACTAAGGGCTGGAATCATAGTTACAGGCAGCAGACAGGAAGAGGGATTGATTCATAAAATTCGCGGTGACATAAAAAATTCATCTTCGGAAGCAGCAGGTTTTACGCTCTCGAAACTTACAGAGCTCCTCAAAAGGTCAGATGTTGTGGTGACAAACGACTCCGGGCCCATGCATATCGCGGCGGCTGTTGGAACTCCGGTGGTTGCCCTTTTCGGTCCTACATGTCCGGCACGAACAGGGCCATACACTAAAAAACGAATAATAATTCACAAAAATATGGAGTGTATTCCATGTTTTCGGAAACCTTGCAGCCAGAACAGTTTTGAATGCATGGAATCCATTACGGTTGAGGAAGTGTTTGAGGGAGTAAAGCAGATGTTGAGATAAACTAAATCACCAATTACACAAATTTTCACGAATTCAAGTTAGGCCATCCCTGGCTAACTTTCTCAAAATCCCTAAAACTGCCGTCCATGGCAGTTTTTACGGTATTTTGGGTTTGCGGCTACGCCGCAAGGAAACATTGAAATTCCTATACATTTAATTGGCGAACAACAACCGGTACAAAAAATTGACGTTCATTGTATGATCTATTATCATTTATTATCAAATAGTGGAAAATAATGAAAGCAGCTCTAAACCGCTCGCGGTAAATTAAAATGACACAAAGAGAAGAAACAATACTAAAAAATGTTGAAGAAATACTAATTAAGCGTCTTAATCCGGGTAAAATTATCCTGTTCGGTTCAAGGGCAAGAAAAAAAAACGATAGCAATGCTGATTTCGATCTTGCAATAGATAAAGCAAGGATTGATATAAGACTGCACAGAAAAATTAAAGAAGAAATTGATTCAGTATGCGGCCTTTACAAGGTAGATATTGTTTTTCTAAGTTCTGTAGACCGGAGCTTTAAAGAACTGGTGTTAAAAACCGGGAAAGTAATTTATGAGAGAAATTCTTAGATATGTCTTTCAGGAATTAGAAAAGGCGTTTTCAAAATTAAAAGAAGGTGCAGCCTCCGCGCAAGATGAGCTTGAGAAGGATGGTGTGATTCAAAGATTTGAGTTCACATTTGAGCAACTCTGGAAGACCTTAAAAATTTTTCTTGAACATCAGGGAATAATCGTAAAAACTCCGAGGGACAGCCTTAAAGAAGCCTTTAGAATCAATCTTATTGAAGATGAAGAAACTTTTTTCGATATGATGGAGGATAGAAACAGAACCTCAAACATATATGATAAAGAAGTCTCAGAAGAAATTTTTAAAAAAATTAAATCAAGCTATGTTCAAGCAATAGAGAAAGTCTTAGAAAAAATGAAAGAAAAGATTTGAAAAAGGTTAAATTAATAATTGGCTTAATTTTATATAATTTTTTTTCTCCCATGTTTTTTGTTTTCTATCTGCCTGTTTTTTTCGCAAAACTGGTGAAACGGGGAGGGTTTAAAAAAGGCTTCTGGGAGAGGTTTGGTTTTTTTTCAGCATCGAAAAAACATCAATTGAAAAATTTTAGAGACCCGGTCTGGATACATGCTGTAAGTGTTGTTGAAACCGTGGCGGCTCTATCCTTTATCCGGGAATGGACCAAGCCAGAGCCGAATCTAAAGTTTGTGCTTTCCACAACAACAAGCACGGGACAAAAATTACCGCGAACGCAAGCCCCTGAAAATTAAATATAATTTTCTACACTTTTTGATTTTTTACCTTTTGTCTGGAGCTCTCTCAAAACCATCGAGCCCAAAATGCTTATTATTTTTGAAGTAGAAATATGGCCTAACTTAATCGCTTTTGCCGCATGGAGAAAAATCAAGTTGACCCTGGTCAACTGCCGGATGTCTGATAAGTCGGCGCAGGGTTACGCCAAACACCGCTGGTTCTTCAATTATATTTTTTCCAGATTTTATTTGATTTGCACTCAAACAGAAGAAGACGCTTGCAGAATCAAATCTATCATCGGAGATCAACCTTATATAAAGGTCTGCAATACCATGAAATTTGATCAGGTTGCGAATTCTAAAGACAATAATATTAACGCGCTTATTGATGCTGTTTTTCCTGATCAAAACCGTATTATCTTTATCGCGGCCAGCACTCATCCGGGCGAAGAAGTTATTATGATCAAGGCGTTCAAGTCTCTGATTGTTGACTTTCCATTACTTACCTTTATATTAGCGCCAAGACATGCCGAACGAGCCCATGAGGTGGAGAAAATACTCCAAAAGAAAGATATGGATTATGTTTTGCTAACAGAATTAAAAAAGTCATTGAAGAATGGTAACAACACCATGACCAAAGAAACTATCAAAGAGAAAAAGGCGTTGTTAGTGAACACAACAGGTGACTTGGTGGGTTTATTTGCTGTTTCAGATATTGTTTTTATGGGTAAAAGTCTCTGTGGCATTAAGGGAGGCCATAATATTATTGAGCCCGCAATTTTTGGCAAACCCGTTATATTTGGTAAAAATATGGACAACTTTCGGCAGGTGGTGAAAATTTTTAAAGACAGTAAAGCCGCTGTGGAGGTTGAAGATGAAGAGGAATTTTGCCGTACTTTGCGCCGCCTTCTTACTGATCCATCTGAAAGGAGGAGACTTGGCAGAATAGCATGTGAAGTAGTAGAAAAGAATCGTGGCGCAATTAGTAAGACAGTTAAATTAATAAGAGAAAAAATACAATAAAGCGGCAAGTTGCCGCAACCAAAAGGAGCTACCGCTCCGGTAAGCAAACAG
>CBDUII010000139.1:0-6839 GCA_965367285.1 uncultured bacterium | reverse complement strand
ATCCATGTTATGCTGTAGTTGCTCGGTTGCCGAATAAATTGCTTCACCAGAGTAAAGTTCCTAATCGTTTGGGTTCCCGCCATAATTAACATAAGCTTCTGTTATGATTCCGGCTTTCGTGCGCAAATAAAGCTCCCTCCAGTCATTAGGAAGCTTCCTTATCTCTTCCTTTGTACGTGGAGAAACTCCCAGAAAGCCCATATCCCCTCTAACAATGTTAATTAAAGCCGGAAGAGTATGTAACAAAAAATGGCGAAGGCCTCCTGACTTCAGGCCTGATTCCTTTCCAGGATGGCCGGATGAAAAACTCAAAAGGCTAAAGGAGCGCCAGGTGGTTTCATTTGGTTGGGCGGGAAGGCGCACAACTTCTTTTTTGTAAAATACCGGTCCTTGACGAGTTAATTTCAGAACTAAAATTGTGGCGAAGATCAGCAGCGAAAGTAATATCAATAAAATCAGGGAGATTAACTTTGAAATCGTTTTTTCCAACCAGCGCCTGACAGGACTATCGATAAGACTGCCAAGAATGAAGTCATCAGCAACCGGGAATTCCGCGCCTATTCGGAAATTGATAAGGCGGTTTTTATCTACAATAACATTGGACAGTTCCAGAAATTGGCCCACGTAACTTCCGGGGAATATTATGGAATTTTTTACAGTAGACCGGGTATCTAAAACAGAATTGCTGCCGATAAATGCATTGGGGCCTAACAAAACTCCCTGGCCAATTTTAGAGTTTTCCCCAATATAGACAGGCGGTATCAGCCTCGCGGTAGGATGTAACGTAATGTTTCTGGAAAGCCATATCGAGTCCTCCGCTTCCCTGCACGATAACATAAGACAGGGGAATTCTTTAGTTAACGCCTTTATATGGGAAGACATCAGGCCATTATACGATTGCGCGTTAACCTGTCTTAAAACCTCAACAACTTTTTTTTCTCCTGAAACCCGGGATAAAAGATACGATTCATAAGCTTTTTCATCCATATTGCCCGAAACGCCTTTTATAAGATCAGGTGAAAGAAGCACCCAACCCGTCCATTTAAGCCGGTCATCTTCTTCGCTTTCTTTATAGTAGAAAAACGTAGGGTAGTTTAACTCTGATTTTGTTTCTTTAAGGTTTACTTCAGGGAGGCGGTCGGCATGGGCAAGAAGTATTTGTTCCTCCGGGTTATCAAATTTCAAAACCTTCAAATGTTTGTAAGGATAAGACGGATTTTTGACCAGGTGAAACTTGAAAGTACTTCCCCACCTGGTTCCATCGCCTAACAAGGCTTCCACCTTTTCCGTTAGATGGCTCAGGATGAAATCGAACTCGGTGACGCCTTCTTCAACCAGATATTCGACGACATGCTGTATAAATGGACGATCAATCAGGGGAAGCATGGGCGCAGGGTACTTTTCGCTAAGCGGCGCCATATTCTCATTAACACCGGTCGCTATAATAACCGCTTTCATTTTCTCTATTCTCCTTTATACTATTACCCTATAAAACCTTCTTTTTTTTGGTTCATTTAGATTTTAGAAGTAAAATATCGAATGTAGAACAAGGAATATTGAATTTTGAAGGATAAAAACCTCATAATTCGACATTTTTTGTTCGATATTCGATATTCAGTGTTGCAGCCCGTATGCATATTGCCTACTGCTTGCTGCCTACTGTCCTCCGCCATCTGTCTTCTGTCACTGTGGTTGCGGCGAAGCCGCACTGTGTTTATCTTTCTTTCATGACCCTGTATAAGAAAACAAAATTGCCTACAAAATACCTTTTCCACATTCTCCCGGGTTCCTGGCGAAAACGGTAGAGCCATTCCATCCCGATTTCACGCATCCACAGGGGTGCCCTTGGAATGCGGCCGGAGTAAAAATCAAAAAGCCCTCCCACACCAATGCCCACTTTTGCCCCGGTTTTCGCAAGGTTCCTGTTGATCCATTTTTCCTGGAACGGTGTGCCAAATGCCACAAGAAGAAGCTCGGCATGTGAGTTCCTGATCTTGTCAAGAACAGTATTTTCTTCTTCGGGAGAAAAATATCCGTGTTGAAATCCTTTAACAGCCGCATCGGGATATTCTTTATTAATCCAGTCTTTGCCTCCTTCCGGGACCCCCGGTCTTCCACCAAGGAGAAACAGTCCTTTGCCTGATCCGGATAATGCCTCGCATAAAAGAGGAAACATATCTGATCCATTGACGTTTTGCTTGATCTCATTTGCCAGAAGTTTTCCCGCCAGTTTGATTCCAATTCCATCCGCTAACACCATGTCTGATTTGCGCAATATCTTAAGATAATCATCACCGCAATAGGCGATATTGGCGCAATCGGCATTTACAAAGCAGACTTGATGAAACTCGGTGCTGAAAAGCATTTTTATTATTTTTCCCACCGCTTCTGACATAGTAAGGTTTTTAAATTGAATTCCAAGAATTGTTGCTTTGTCGGGGGCGGTAGCTGCTCCTTCGCCGTACAACAAGGCGGGAATAGCTCGGATCATAATGCCAATATCGCCAAAAAAGCTTTGTGTATCCACGTATTCGGCGTCTGTCTCCAAGTCAGATCCGTAATCGATATTAGATTTTCTTCTTATCCACCAGAGGCACACAATGCCCGGTCTAACACTTAACCGTTTTTGCACCGCCCTTTGGGCAGGGCTTAAGTCTCCCACAGCTACAAGATGAGGGCCTATAAAAGACATATCACCCTTTAAGATGTTAAAAAGTATTGGAAGGCGGAAAACACGAGTCTTTGCCAAAAAACTTGATGCTTCTCTAATGGGAAAGGAATATTCTTTAAAGGGAATGCCCCAACGCCCCAACCGAAGCGTATGTTTCAAGCCTTTATCCTGGAACCTGAAAAACAAATAAAGGATAGTCAATAGAGGGGAAATGGAGATTAAAAATACACCGGCCGTAATTACATCAAAGAACCGTTTCGAACCCAGAGATACCTGCACCACTAACATTCGGAATAATCTTAAAAATAACCCTCTTAAACGCTGCTGCCGAACACCTCTTCTTGAAAATCGCAGGAATAGTTCTTCTTTATCTTTGTGATTTATACTATTACACCGTAAAAACTTCTCTTTTTGGGAAGGATTTTCTGTTTGCTCACTGGAGCGGTAGCTCCTTTTGGTTGCGGCAACTTGCCGCTTTATGTACTGTCCCATAAATAGTGCCTGAACGGAAACCGCAGGAGGTTTTCGTTCAATCGATAAATATTTAATAACCCTGCATTTTCAAAAATCATATCCTTTTGATATTAATAGGCTCCTTTGCCGAAAATTACTGCCGGTATGGTTTTCAGCAAAAGTTTGATATCAAGCCACAGGCTCCGGCTTTCTATGTACTGCACATCCAGTTCCACCTGTTTTGGAAAAGGAATATCGCCCCGCCCGCTCACCTGCCAAATGCAGGTCAGCCCGGGAGTTACGTCCAGCCTGCGCCTGTCTTCTAAAGTGTATTCGGCCACCTCCCCGGGGACAGGCGGACGGGGCCCTACCAGAGACATTTCACCTTTTAAAATGCACCATAATTGCGGAAGTTCGTCAATGCTTGTCTTGCGAATAATGCGTCCAATCCAGGTAACCCGTGGGTCTTTTTTCATCTTGAAAGTTTTTGAGTCTTTGTGATGGCTTTGGTCGAGAAGCGATTTCTTGAGACCCTCCGCGTTACGCACCATTGACCGGAACTTGGGGAAGCGTATTTCCTGTCCCCAGCACCCCACCCGCGTCTGCCAGAAGAAGACACTTCCTTTATCGGTAAGCTTTATTAATAGAGCGACCAACAGAAAAAGCGGAGAAAGAACAACTAATCCCGCGGCCGAGGCTGTAATATCCATAGTTCTTTTAAAAAGCTTTGCACTGCCCACCACCACGAGCCAGGCGTACTTTTTTTGAAAAAAACGGATGCGTTTAATAAAGCCGCGGACGCCGGCTCCTCCGCTGCCATATCGCGTGAAGAGTTCTTCCATAATTTCCACTCGACTCTTATCTTTTGTTTTTTTTGCAAAGCTTTTTTGTTGTGATCCTTGTCTGCTCTGTACTACAAGTTTGTGAAACATTGTTTTTTTAACAAAAGGTTTTTACAACCCCCTGACCCCCTTTATTAAGGGGGAATTCCAAAAAACTCACCCATAACAAGGGGAGGGGACTAAGGGGGTGTCATTCATTTGGTTATGCCCCACCCCTTAATCAATTAGCAATGAATAGGTAAAAAAATTGATAATTGTTCATTGCTAACTGTTAATTGTTTTACCGCCTACCGTCCTCCGCTGCCTCCTTTATTACTTTAAGGGTGCGTTTTGCGGTTTTAGTCCAACTGAATTCTTTACTTCGTTTAAGCCCCAGGCCGGCATAATGTTTCCTCATATCAATATCCAATAGAAAAAATCTCATGGCATCTTCGATGGATTCCTCGTCGTATGGGTCGAATAACTTTGCGGCTTTTCCGGCAACCTCAGGCATGGAGGACATATTGGAACATGCCACCGGAACACCGCAGGACATTGCCTCAAGTATGGGCAGGCCGAAACCTTCGTAAAGAGAAGGAAAGATGAACAGGTCGCTTCCGCAATATAAATCCGGCAAATCATCCGTTGGCACAAAACCTGTGAAAATAATATCCCTTGAATGATTAGACTTAAGGGCAGCTTTGTATACTATTTCAGCGCCGTTCCAATCACTGCCGACAAGGACCAGTTGATGAGGGAGGTTTTCAGATATCTTTAGTCGTTCAAAAGCTCGAATAAGCCGAACGTGGTTTTTGCCCGGATGCTCGATGCGTGAAATATACAATGTATAGGGTGAACCTATGCCGTATTTTGCCTCCACCAGAGAAAGAGAATCTTCCTTATTGCGGGGGAAGTAGATATTGCTGTCCGCCGCGAGAGGAGTTACTATTAGACGTTCTTCCTGCACTCCCTCGTACTCTACGATATCCTTCTTACTTCTTTCGCTTTACGTGAGTACTCTTGTGAGTTTTTTTATAAGAAAAGGCAAAACACGGGTTATATAAAACATCCGGGCGGGATCGTACTTCCCTTTTACGTGGATACTTGAAAAATCATGTACTGTGCCGACTGTGGGACATGGCGAATAGATGGGAAGCCGCCTGTTCCCTGCCGGTAAAAAAAGGACGTCGTACTTTCTTCTCTTGCACCATCCCGGCAATGCTGCCTGATGCCAGAAGATATTTAATACCGGGCTGCGGATATTTTCCTTGAAGGGTAGAAAAGAAAATCTATTCCCATTGATGGGAAAAACATCTTTTTCACATTCGTAAACAAGCGTTTCAAACATTGATCTGTTATCACAAAAAGAAAATTCCCTTAACAGATTGATAATATACCGGCTGATACCTGATTTGCCGCCGTCACCACCAAAGGTTGTAATCCCGATTTTCATAAATGTCACAAAGAAAAGACTTAAATTTTTAGACGATTAGTAGGATTTACTGGATTTTATTAGGTGCTGTTTGGTTTTTGCTTTTTACAGCACCTTATGCAAGGCTAAATATCCAGTCCATCCTGTTAATCCTGTCTAAAAAAGGTTTTTGTTTTTCTTAGTGCCTTAGTGACTTTGTGGCAAATCACTTTTGGTTGCGGCTGCGCTGCGTTATACCTATGTCCGAAGATGTGATTCAAGTTGATCGAGATAGGATTCAAAAGAGTATTTTTTTCGAACATCTTTCAGGGCATTTTCTCCCATCCGTGCAGCCAGGGGCGTATCTAAGAGAATATGTTCAATGGACTTTGCCATTGAAAGGGCGTCCTGCCCGGGAACCAAAAAACCGGATGTTCCGTGTTTTAACCAGTCCGGGATTCCCCCTGTATCGAAGCCCACAACGGGACGTCCGTGTCTCATGGCTTCAATGCCTATCATGCCGAAAGGCTCCGGCCATCGCGATGGCACAACAACCACCCTGGCTGAAGAATAAAATTCTCCAAGCCGTTCATGGGCAACCCACCCGGTAAACTTTACCCGATCCTCAAGTCCCAACTTACTACATAAAGCTTTAAGCTTATCCTCCGCGTTTCCGGTTCCGACAATATAAGCTGAAAACCGACAGGAGATGTTTTTAAGGGCCTTTAACAGCAGGTCGACCCCTTTACCTCTTATAAGCTGTCCCACAAACAGGATGTCTGGTTCGTCCGGAACAGGAGAAAGTACAGGATCAGTCATTCTGACAACAGGAGAGAGAATAAAAACTTTGTCTTCCGGGAAATTGTTCTGTAACAGTTCCTCTTTCATAAAGCGGCTGCCCACCAACAACTTATGGAGGATGTAATTCCTACGCATCTCCTGAAGTTTTCTATTGATGCTGACTATTCGGTATGAGGAATTGTTTTTTTCAACAAACGCGATATCGAGCCAGCATCGCCAATCAGCTTTATGACGACAAATCCGCCCGCTGATTAAAAAATACTTATGCCGTCTTGGGCAGCAGAGGTCATGATCGTGAACCATCCGAACCAAACGTATTTTTGCCGGGACCTGTTGAAAGGGAGCAATATCAGAAATTTTGTGAAGGTAGATCACATCCGGTTGTACACTATAGATAATTTTCTGAAGACTGTCACCGGGTTCACTCCCGAAATCCGTACATGGAAAACAATCATTAAAGTGTTCCTTGAATTTTCCTGTGTCTCTTGTGGTAACACTTTTATAAGCAAGGTAACACTTATGTTCTCGACATTTGAGACCGGAAGCGGAATCCACAATATTTTGTTCCACCCCGCCGAAATAACCGCATTTTTCATTTACAAACAAAATTTTCATAATCGCTTATTGACTCAAGTTAAAAATAGCTTCGCAAATTGATTAATGAAAGGGCATAAATGCCCTT
>CBDUII010000138.1:0-6902 GCA_965367285.1 uncultured bacterium | reverse complement strand
CATTGAAAACAAAGGACTTATCCTTTTTTAGTGTCCGAATTGCTTAAGACGGGCTGGCAAGAAGGGGGAAGAACCTGAATATGTATTTGGACATGATGCATGAAGATTCTGTAGTAGAGGTAGTAAAAACAGAGCTTCTTGAAAATGTATAGCGACCGGATCCGGCTAACCAACAGGATTGGCGCTCCAGTGCAATTTCATTTTTAAAAAGAAAAAACCAGAAGTCTGTAACTGAAGTTTTCCCCTGCAACAATTTTCATAAGTTTCGTTCTTCCGTACCTAATATTTGCAAACAGGAAGAACCCTTGAGCTTTCCCCGTTTTAATTTACATAGTAAATATTACACCACCCTTTTTTCATAAGAATATCAATTTAGATACCTAGAGTATTACTTATAAGTTCTTTTAGTCTTTGTCTAATAAAATATTTATGTTCTTTTATACTCGCTTTTCCTCTTGAAATTTTATTTTTCGCCTTTGCTTTCGCACGGTTAGCGGGCTGTTGTGGTCGTCGGCTTTGCCTGTGGCACGCTGTTTGTACTATTTGTCTGGTGAGTGTGGGGGTTACTGATAAAGCGGACGGCGGATATCTTTTTATAAGGATTTTTACTTTTACTTCATTTTAATGGTTGTTTGTAGCAATAGCGACAGCAATAGTAGCGTAAGGGTTTAAAAGGAACCGGGTGTGAAATTTTGAAAGAAGGGGGAGTGATAATATGACTAAAATAAATTGGGATCCAAAGTTTACAAACAAAATAAGCGGAGAAACGCTAATTTCAGGTAGAGAAAATGATGGGACGAGGCATCTCGAAGTTGTTAAAACGGGAGTCAAGGGAGACAGAGGAGGTCATTCTGTTCTTAACTTTAGCGGAATCCCCAAATACATCCGCGATACAGATGGCAGCAGAAAAATTTAAAAAAGCGGCTTGATTGTAATCTTTAAAAATTCTATAGGAGGAAGAGTATATGAAAGACAAGGTTAATATGTTTTTAAAAATGTTTGCTCTGGGTTTAATTTTACAAATCATTACTCCCGGTATTGTAAAAGCCGATGATTTTGAGTTCTGCAAATCAAGCATGATATCTTCCTTGTTAATCCACCGCAATAATTCTGTGAAACGGATTATTAAGAGCTGGCTGAATAACAAAAAAGAACAAGTTGATCTTGATAAGGACATAGTGAAATTAACCCGATATGAGATTTTGTTGTCTTCTTGTGCCCCTCCATTGAATATTTCAGAAGACTTTTATCTGTTAGACATCAAAAACTTAGATGAAAACTTAATCCCAATCTCTTTGTTAAAAAAATATCTCAAAAAAAGAAATACAGATTTAGATGCTGCAAATCTTTTTAAAGAAAAAACCTTTTATTTTAAGAAGGAGGATGGCCTGAATGAAAACAAAATCCAAAACATTGTTAATAAATAGCAGCCTTTTTATAGCAGTCTTTTTAGTGACCATGACAGCGTATTTTTACCTTTACCAAATGGGATTGATACAAACAGGTTATCAGGCTTCATTGAAATTAATAAAACAAATTCAAGTAGTGGATACAGGAAAGAATATTTACCAGGATATTGGAATTGTGTTCTGGGGACTGCTGCCGATGGTGATTTATGCTGGCATCCGAATGCTGCTTCACCAGCTTGGTTTATGGAGTTATCTTTCATCTGAAAAAGCATTGGTGATTTGTACTGATCTCGGGCCGGTGCTTGGGATATTAGGAACGTTAATCAGCTTATCGCAAGCTATGATTTTTGATCTTTCGGGTGGCACTCAGAATGCCATACAGGCGGTTTCATTTCGAATCAGCCAGGCGATGAGCAGCTCAATTATAGGATTAAGTTTATCTCTATTTTCTTTTATTTTGTTAAAGCTAAGGGAGAAGAATAAATGAAGCTTCATCCGGCATTTCTTGATATTTTTTCCATACTTCTCAGCTTTTACATACTGGTTTGTGTATTGATTATCCAAAACATTAATGAATTTGTGGAAGCCAGGCTGCCTGAAATTAACTTGCAAAAAATAAATCATAAGAATAATCATGATGATTCTAAAAAGAAAAAGAGTGTGTCGATATCGATTAAAAATACAGATAAAGGTCTTGAATATTTTGTAAATGATCGACAGGTAGAAAAGGACGGTATAGCAAAGAGCTTAATGGAATATAAGCCACAGGATGTAATTATAAGAGCGGACAGGAACACACCGCATGGGGTTGTGGTAGATATAATGGCAAAATGCCAGAGTTTCGGCGTCTCAAGTGTAAGTATCGCGTATTCTTTTAATTAAGGAGGAAAACATTATGGAAAACAGAGTAGCTATTTTCCCTTTATTTGTTGCGGCATTGCTTGGAATTGCCGCGGCATCGGTTTTTTTTATCACTCACAATGAACGCCCGGAGGAAATTATTAGCGCGGGAATTGAAAAAACAAAGGTGTTTGCCGGTAAACAGAAAGAAATTTTGAAGGAAGCTTTTGAGGGGAAACATAAAAAACAAGGAATAGAGGATAAGACTATTAGAGACAAAAGCAAAAACAAAAAGATAAAGACAAAAGCTGAAGTTTCTGAAATAAATGAACCTGATTTTAAGAGAACTTCCATCAAGGGAAGGAATAATGAAATTAAAAATATTTTAGCTAAAAGAATCATAACCGCGGACAGGCTTGAAGGAATAGCTAAAACAGAAGAAATCAGCGATCCGGTAAAAATGGGGGTCGTGGAGGAAGGTTTTTTTGAAGACAGCAATGATATGTCAAGATCAAAACAAAACAGTGATTTGAAAAATATTCCCTTGGAAATACCTGAAACAGACAGGGAACAAATCCCGGATGCAGTTAAAAGGATTCTGACAATAAGGATGGGGATAAATAATAAATTAATCAAATAAATCAACATTTTTTTATGGAGGTCATTATGAAAATTAATAGGACAAATATCTTAGTATTAACCATTATTGCGTTAAGCTGGTTTCTTGGACAGGGATGTATTACGACAAAATTTAATACTAAAATTCAACCGGAAAATAAAAACCCTGGGTCTGCTTATAAAGCTCTTCAATTTCCTGTAAATATACCTGATTTAAAAGAGTTTGAGGTTGAAAACTCCGGCGATATCAAGCAATTAGCCTTTCACGCCATTAAGTTATATGGACAAGGTGAATTTGGAAAGGCAGGAGAAGCATTTTATGATCTGTCAATAAGAGCAAAGAAATCCAGGAATGACCGGTTCCAAATGGCATGTCTTACTGCGGCAGCTATTTCATTTTTTGAGGCAGATCAACAGGAGAACTTATTTATGGTTACAGATAAGTTAAATAAATCCATTGATAATAACCGCTTCCTGACTATCCCTTTAGATGCTTATATTGTGATTGCAATTTCCGACAGACTCCAGGGAAAACAGGCTTATGTGCCTGCCATCCCTGATCGGCAGGTTCGAAAGGTTTTGGGAGCGAAACCAAAAAATTATAAGGCATTAAATCTAACGAGACTTTTTGGAAGTTCCAAGGCGAGCAACAATCAATAACATTTTTTATAAGGAGACATGTTATGAGTGAAGCAATCAAAATCAGTTTTATGGTTACTGCAATCATATTATTGGTATTTGTTCATCAAGGGTTTGCTACCGAGCAGTCCGGAAGGCTGTTGAACGAGCTTGTTCGTGATGTGAGTTCAAACCTTGAAGGACTGGAGAAAAAACGTGAACAGTTTGAAAAGGAAAAAGGTGAATTAAACCAGAGATTGGAAAGCCAGTTTAGCCAGTTAAAAAAGGAAAGAGATATTCTTAAGGCTGAAATTGTAAAAGCGAATTTGCTTGATACAATTTCCACTCTTAACCTGGAAGATATCGGCGAGGTGGAGACCATATTAACCACGATTTCCACTATACTTCCAAAGCTTGAAAATATTAAAAAAGAGTTATCTGGCATGAATGAAACTGATGGGAAAACCCTTCAGATAAATACTTACAGAAAGCAGATGGGATCGTTTTTATCAAACGCGGCTAATATTCTCAATAATCTTAAAACCAAGCCTAATGTATCGGAAAAGTCAAACATCAGAATCTCATCTCTTGAAGGCAATCCGGTTTCAATGGCCCGGTCTTTAGCGCTCTCCAGGGAAGCTTCACTCAATTATGTATAAATAGATCGCGTAAAACTCACCCTGGAAAAGCCATTTACGGATCTTCTACTTCTTAGACATGATACTTTGAATGACAGTGATTTTTTAAATGATAAGAATTATTCAGCCATTGCGAACCTTGTAGTTCTCCAGTTAGGAAAGGGAGAAAGCATTCATAATGCCCCTGTCTACTTTCAGAATTCCATTAAGAATAGAATAACGATAGTTAAGGAGATGGACAAAAAAGGGATTACAGCCAATAAGGAAAATAGGAATGATGGCGGACTATTGGCTGATGACGAGCTGATTTTGCAGCAGATTAGAGATGACGAGCTTGGTTGGAATTAAGAGAAACGGGATAACAGGATAATGAGAAAAAGATTGATATTTTTAGCGCTTTTAGTGGCTGCATCCCTTCTTTTACAGGGGGCTCTAATGCGTCAAGTAACAGATGGCCAACAAAATAGTAAAAGTGCTGTAGCCCCTGATAAGAAAGAAAAGGAGATGGCGCAGGATGGAAAAAAGCAGGATGCAGCAAAAACGATAAAGGTCAGATTAATAAAAGAATTGAGACCCGAAAAAGCTAAGAAAAATAAACGTGAAAGAACAGCGTCTATAAAAAAACAAAAAAAGCTACTTAAAAAAAATAAACACAAACATTATGATTTGAATACATCTTCTGACTCAGAAGAGTTGCTGGATTGGGGGAAAATGCTTTTAGGTGTTAAGGGTGAAAATATTGGCAAGTTTCCACCAATTATTGCCGCATACGATTCTATCGGTTTTAGGGAGTATGCCAGACTGATTAATAAAATCGGAGGAAGATTTTTTTTGATTAATAATACTAATAATAAAATAGCTGCTGCGATAGATGTAGAAACGCAAAAATTAAGCCAACCTGAAGTTTTGAACGGGTTTTCTCCAAGAAGCAGGGATATTTCAAATGAACCGTCACTGGAACATATTACTTATAAAGCTGATAAAGCATTGGGGGCTTCTAATTATTCAGTTATTCTTCTTTTTCCCATGAGGATAGATTTTTTTCTTTATGGGGGGATTGAGGATTATTTTTTAGGTAAAAAAATCTCTCCCTGGGATTTTTCTTATCTGAAAGGGAAATACAGCATTTTAAAAGGAAGTTTAATTTTAAAAATACTGTCAGGTCATTTAAAAAACGGGAAAAACAAGAAACTGAATATTATCTTTAATATGGGAAAATTGGCTGGAATATGAGAAAAATTACCTTTTATTTACTATCGGGATTAATGTTTTTAATTTTGTATGGATATTACGCTTCTGAGAACGGAGACGCGAAGAGTTTAAACAATAAAAAAACTCAAGAAACGATCTTTAAGAAAAGACAAAAGAAAATAAGCATGAATGAGGTTGACCAAATTATAAGAAAACAATGTCGGGAAAAATACCATCTCCGGCCGGAGTTCATTAAAGCGATTATAAAGGTTGAGAGTAACTTTAATATTTACGCAATTTCCCCTAAAGGAGCAATGGGTCTTATGCAATTAATGCCTAAAACCGCCGATAGTCTAAATGTGACCGACCCTTTTGATCCCACAGCGAACATCGGTGGCGGCTGCAAATATATTTCAAAACACTTAAAAGAATTTAGAAATACATATAAAGCATTGGTAGCCTATAATGCAGGCCCTGTCACTATTCGTGATAACAAGGCTGTACCGGGAGAAAGCCGACTTTATGCAAAGCGAGTATTAAGATTTTATAACGATTATCGTTATAAATTTAAAAGGGGAAAAGGAGAATAACTCTCACACCTCCATTTACAATAAAGACGGTTTGTAATGGAGTAAAATGTTAAAAAAAATAGAAGACAGATTTACTATTTGGCATCACACTTCTATTATCAAAGCCTGTTCGTCACAAGCAGGGAATTTCGAACAATTAATACAATCCTTCCAGATTTTCTGCGGCAGATCTTCTTTATCTATTTGGTGAAATCCTAATTTTTCAAAAAATTCAGGTGTATATGTCAGAACAAAAACTTGTTTCGCGTGAAGCGATCTGGCTTCTTTTAGACAATACTTAACTAAAGTGGAACCTATGCCCAGTGACAGGCTGTCTTCCAGTATTGCAAGTGATCTGATTTCCGCAATATTCTCCCAGCTTATAGATAGAGCAGCAACTCCAAGAATTTTATTTTCTTTTTCATATAAGGAAAAATCCCGTATATGCTCAAATAAATCGTTTAATGTTCGGGGGAGCATTTCACTGCGGTCAGCATAAGGCTTTATGGTTTCCTGAATTGATGGAATATCCTTTAAGGTTGCTTTTCTGATCATAACATCATAGTAAATTATTTTTGGGAAATTTGGTGCAAACTCTTGATACTTAGCCACTAAGAATTTTTTTTCTTAGTGTTTTTTGTGTCTTTGTGACAAATTTATTTTGTTACAGCTTAACGGTACTTTGCTTTTTACTAAGAAAAGAAGATTCCGGATCAGGCGGGGGTTTAGGCGGGCCTTTTATGCCGCAGGCGGAAACAATAAAACCCATTGTTATAATTAAGAAAAGCATAATAAATTTTTTCATGACTTCATCCTGCGTTTTCATCCAATCACAAATTTCAGTTTAAATAAAAGTTATTTAATCAAACTCTAAAAACAAAAGCAAGTTAAATTATCTGACATATTTGGTTTGATATTCGCCATTGACAGAATGTTTTGCAGGTTGTATTCTTGACAAAACAATCAAGAAACAAGTTAAGCTTTAAATTTATAACGCTTTATTTAATTATGCTATAAAA
>CBDUII010000137.1:0-6968 GCA_965367285.1 uncultured bacterium | reverse complement strand
ATTATATGCTCAGTTTTTTAACCTTCCTCAAGCTTAAAACAGTGTCGAAAATTACGCGGGAAACAAAGACAGAGGTAAACATTGAAGCAGCTATGCCAATGCTCAGGGTTATAGCAAACCCTCTGATTGCCCCTGTTCCGAACTGAAACAGGACTATTGCCGCGATAACGGTAGTAACATTGGCATCGAGGATGGTTTTAAAAGCCTTTGAGAAGCCCATATCAACCGCGGCTCTTACTGTTTTTCCGATTCGCAATTCTTCACGGATTCTTTCGAAAATCAGCACATTGGCATCCACTGCCATTCCAACGGTTAAAATAATCCCGGCAATTCCCGGCAGAGTAAGAGATGCTCCAAAGTACGCTAGAGCGCCTGAAAGAATAATTAACGTCAACAACAGGGCCACATCAGCAACAACTCCCGCCAATTTATAATAGAGAGCCACAAATATTACAACAAACAATCCCCCCATCAGTACCGACTTAATTCCTTTTTCAATAGAATCTCTCCCCAGGGAAGGCCCCACATCCCTTTCTTCCAGGATAATTACAGGAGCGGGTAAAGTACCTGCCCGCAAGACAATTGCCAGATCACGAGCCTCTTCCATGGAAAACCTGCCTGTAATCTGGGCTTGTCCGCCCGCAATCTCTTCCTGTATCACAGGCGCTGAAAATACATTGTTATCAAGGACAATCGCTAATCTTTTTCTGACATTTTGCCTTGTAATATCTCGAAAGCGCCTTGCCCCCTGTTTGTCGAAAGTAATAGAAACATAGGGTTCATTATAACTCTGGTCAATACTCACCTCTGCATTAAGCAATGAATCACCGGTTAAAACAGATTGCTTTTTAATTAAATAAGGTATCCTGGTTACTTCTCCTGTTTCCTTATTTACCTGTCGCTGATAAAGTATTTCATCTCCTTCAGGTAATCTTCCGGCCAGAGCGTCCTGGACGCTGTGATCATCATCCACCAGTTTAAATTCAAGAAGAGCTGTCTTGCCGATTAAATCCTTGGCCCTTTTTGTGTCGGTAATTCCAGGGAGCTGGATAAGAATTCTTCGGGCCCCCTGTCGCTGGATGGTTGGTTCCGCGACTCCGAACTCATCGACACGGTTTCTTATAGTCTCAAGCCCCTGGTCCACAGCGTTTTCCTCAATACGCTTTGTCTCACTGCTGTCCATCTCATAATTGAGGATAAGCCGTTCCGCATCGAACTTTTTTTCCTTCATAAATGGATAGTCTCTAAGGACGTTCCGTATCTCACTGAGTGAATCCGCGTGAAATAAAGTAACTTGAATCATATTATCCGCGATAGTTGAAACTCTTTCGAAATCAATATCATTATCTTCCATATTTCTCATAATATCATTGGCGGTTCTATTCAGGACGGCCTCTACTGCTTTTTCCACCTGAACCTCCAGCACGAGGTGCATCCCTCCCTGAAGATCCAATCCTAAATGAATTTTTTCCCGCAGAGGATAAGAGAGCCATATAGAGCCGGCGATAACTATAAAAATCAACAGGTATTTCCATCTAAGATTTTTGATCATTTATTACCCTTTAGAGCTTTATCTTTTAGATCTGACACTGATTTTCTGGACACTTTAACTTTCACATTATCCGCGATTTGAACGGTAAGAACATCTCCTTTAATTTTTTTGATGGTTCCATAAATTCCGCCTGAAGTTAAAACATTATCACCTTCTTTTAACGCGTTAAGCATAGCATCATGATCTTTTTGCTTTTTTTGCTGTGGTCTGATTAAAAGAAAATAAAAGATCACAAACATTGCGATCATTGGGGGTAATATTCCAAGCAACCCGGAACCGGGACTGGCTCCTTCCGAACTGCCCGATAGAGGCGCCATAGCGTAAGCATTTTCAATCATGTTTTTTCTCCTAAAAAATGTAAGATCAATTTTTAACAGATTGCTTGAGGTTTGTCAATAACGCCTCGTTCCGTTGCATGAATGAAGCCTTAATGATAATATTAAACGTACTAATAAAAGCATTTAATAGTTTCCTTCAGATTCCCAATCAAGTTGGGAATGACAAACGGAAAAAATAATGTTTTGTTTGGAAAATTCTTTAGAAAATGAATTTAACGAATGAACAGATAAGCAGGTACAGCAGGCATCTTATTTTGCCGGAAGTCGGGGTAGCCGGACAGGAGAAGCTGTGTGACGCCAGAGTTCTCTGCATTGGAAGCGGCGGTTTGGGGTCGCCAATAATTCTTTACCTGGCCGCGGCGGGAGTTGGGAAGCTGGGAATTGTGGATTTTGATAATGTGGAATTAAGCAATCTTCAAAGGCAAATTATCCACGGCGAGGAATGGGTTGGAAAATCTAAAAATGAATCAGCCAAAAGCTCGGTTAAGGCGCTGAACTCTGACACAAATATAGCTACTTACAACGAACGCCTTACCTCTCAGAATGCTATGGAGATAATAAAAGACTACGATATTGTTGTGGACGGAACGGATAACTTCGCCACGCGGTATTTAGTAAATGACGCTGCTGTTTTATTAAAGAAGCCCAATGTTTACGGATCAATATTCCGGTTTGAAGGCCAGGCGTCTGTTTTTTACGCTGAGAAAGGACCCTGTTATCGCTGTTTGTATCCAGTGCCTCCGCCGCCCGGGATGGTGCCGAGTTGCGCTGAAGGCGGAGTCCTTGGAATTTTGCCCGGAATTATAGGTTTAATCCAGTCTACTGAAATTATTAAATTAATTTTAAGTAAAGGCGATTCCCTTATTGGTCGCCTTTTGTTATTTGAAGCCCTTCCCATGAAGTTTCGCGAACTAAAATTAAAGAAAGATCCTGACTGTCCTGTTTGCGGTAAAAACGCGACGATTAAGGAATTAATTGATTATGACGAGTTCTGCGGTGTGGGAAGAGGTAAAGAAGATAGCAGGGAGACAGATGCCTCAATGGAAATTACCAACCATGAGCTTAAAAAAATGATGGATGAAAAATCACCATTTACACTGATAGATGTTCGTGAACCTCACGAATACCAGATATGCCGGATTGAAGGGTCTATTCTTATACCTCTTGCTAATGTCGCAAACCAGATGATAAAGTTAGACCAGACAGATGAGATCATTGTTTACTGTCTTGCTGGTATGAGGAGCCACAAAGCAGCGAAATTCCTTAAAAGCATGGGCTTTGGCAAGGCTAGAAGTTTAAAGGGTGGGATAAAAGCCTGGTCTAAAGATATAGATCCGAGTATTCCGGTTTATTGATTCAGGGGGGCAGAAAGGCAGTTGACAGTGGTCAGGGAACAGGGATCAGAAAATCAGATACTACTGAAAGTGTCTATCGAGCACATTCCCTGCTGTAGAAAGTTTTAATCCTGATCTCTGAACCCCGGCTCCTGATCCCTTTTATATTTTTTAAAAATGGATATACAACACAAAACTGATTTTTTAGTTATTGGAAGCGGGATTGCCGGCCTTTTTTATGCTCTGAAAGTTTCAGAACACGGGTCTGTGGCAATAATCACGAAACTGGATATTGAAGAATCCGCGACAAAATATGCCCAGGGAGGCATAGCCTCTGTTACCGCTGCTGATGACTCTTATAAACTCCACATTGAGGATACGTTAGAAGCGGGCGCGGGCCTTTGTGACAGGGAGATGGTAAGGACAATAGTTGAGAACGGTCCGAAAATGATTAAAGAGTTGCTGGAACTGGGAGCTAATTTTTCCCGTTCAGCAGGAAAAAAAGGGTTATCCGGCTTTGATCTTGGTATGGAAGGAGGACATTCAAGGCACCGTATTATCCACGCCTCTGACCTGACAGGACTGGAAATTGAAAAAGTATTAATCGAAGCAGTGAAGAAAGACAAAAATATTCAGGTTTTTGAAAACCATATTGCAGTGGATATTATTACTCATTCTAAAATTTCTTCCCGGTTCCGGCAGGATAATGGGAAAAACGCGGCTTTAGGCTGTTATGTTCTCGATAAAAAAAGCGGAATAATAAAGACTTTTTTGTCTTCATCAACACTGCTGGCAACAGGCGGAATCGGGAAAGTTTATCTTTACACCTCCAACCCGGACATAGCCACAGGAGACGGCATCGCGATGGCTTATCGAGCCGGAGCTGAAATTACCAATATGGAATTTATCCAGTTTCATCCTACATGCCTTTATCATCCTGACGCAAAATCGTTTTTAATATCCGAATCAATTAGAGGAGAAGGAGGAATTCTAAGACTAAAAAACGGTCGCACCTTTATGGAAAATTATCATTCCATGGGATGCCTTGCGCCTCGCGATATTGTTGCGAGGGCCATAGACTTTGAAATGAAAAAAACCGGTGATGCTTGTGTTTGCCTCGATACAACGCATCTGCCCGGATACCGAATAAGAGAGCTGTTCCCTAACCTGTACAAAACATGTTTGGATTTCGGGATAGATATGGCGACAACCCCTATTCCTGTTGTGCCGGCGGCTCACTACTCCTGTGGGGGTGTTAAGGTAGACAGTTACGGCAGAAGCAGTATTCCAGGTCTTTACGCGGCCGGTGAGACAGCCTGTTCCGGTGTACACGGAGCCAACCGGCTGGCCAGCAATTCACTCCTCGACGCATTGGTTCTTTCAGATCGAGCGGCACAAAGTGTTATTAAGGATATGAAAAAAGAGAAACCTTCTTTTGAATCCATCCTGCCATGGGACATAGGCAACGCCGTGGATAGCGATGAGATGGTTGTGGTGTCCCATAACTGGGATGAAATCCGCAGGCTCATGTGGAATTATGTCGGGGTGGTACGATCCAATAAGCGATTTAACCGGGCCAAAAGAAGAATTGGAATTCTGCAGGAAGAAATTAAAGAATATTACTGGAATTTTGTTATAACCAGCGACCTGATTGAATTAAGAAATATTGCTACCGTAGCAGAACTCATTATTAAAAGTGCAATGAGCCGAAAGGAAAGCAGGGGATTGCATTATAATCTCAACATAACATACCGGGACGATAAAAACTGGAAAAGAGATACTGTAATTGTAAATCAAGGTGGGAAACAGGCTTTAGTAAAAACAGGAAACTGAATTTAATGTATAGGAATTTCAATGCTTATAGATTCCCGTTAAAGCTTGTCCTCGCACGTTTTAAGCGGGGAGCATGCGGGAATCTAACTTGAAAATAACAGTTGACCATAGAACCAGTTTATGGTCAACTTAATGGTATTCCAAAGTTCATAATAACTTTATGCCACTGGAGGTATTATGGAAAAAAGTTTTATGGTTCATCTTTAGTTCTTTCCGTTTTTATTCTCTTCCTATCCTTTTTACTAATTCCACAGGTTTATGCTGAACGTGGTGTTGTTGTTAACCCTGACGACTTACAGAACACTGAAAGACGTATTGCTCTTATAATCGGTAATTCTGCTTACAAAAGTTCTCCTTTACGGAATCCAGTGAATGACGCAACTGATATGGCGGCTAAGCTCAGGGGACTTGGCTTTCAGGTATCCCTTGGAAAGGACTTGAGCAGAAAAGAGATGCGTACCGCTATACGTAAATTTGGTGATGATCTAAAAAGAGGCGGTGTAGGGCTGTTTTATTACGCGGGACATGGTATGCAGACTCAGGGAAAAAACTATCTAATACCGGTAGGTTCAAATATCGAGCGGGAAGATGAAATACAGGACGAACGAAGACGGCTTGAGGCAGAAAAAAGGTTGATGAAAGAAAGAAAAAAACTTGCCGAAGATCGTAGAAAATTAGAAGAAGAAAAAGAGCAGATGAAAATGGCGAGTCTTACACAGGATATGGGCAAGGTTTTGGGAGGAACGCGCTCATCAGACGGCCGTTATATTGATCATGAAGATGGGACAATCACTGATACAAAAACCGGTTTGATGTGGACGAAAGAGGACAGTTGGAATGATTCAGGAGGTTGCAAGGACTGGAATGATTCAGGAGGTTGCAAGGACTGGAATGATTCAAAAAGATAAATTGCCAGTGCTTTATGAACTGCGGGAAACTTTAGAAGAGTTAAAACTGATTTAAGCAAGCTTTAAGCGCCACCGAATTTTTTGAGCTGCTGTTTATAGTAAACACTGTTGGGAGCCAATTTTATAGCCTTATTAATAGTTTCTCTCGCCTTTTTTTTATTCCCTTTTTTAAAATAGAGTTCCGAAAGGGTATCAATGAATTCCGGTGTATCTGGTTTCAGTTCCAAAGTGTGAAGAGAAATTTTAATCCCTTTATCAAGATTTATAGCTTTTTTAGCATAGAGCCACGCCAGCCGGTTCAAGACAAAGGCATTTTCCGGCTTTAAATCCAGAGCGTTCTTGCATAATCCTATTGCCTTGGTCAGCCAGCCTTTTTGAGTATATGCCGTGCATAATCCATAATAAGCACGGTAATCTTTAGCTTTAAGCTGTAATGCCTCTGTAAAATGACTAATTGCGATATCCGAAGCTTTGTTTTTATTTTGCAAATTTCCAACTGATAAATGAGCATTAAAATTTTTTGGATCAATATCAATCGTTTTTATATAGTTCTTGAGCGCTAATGAATTTTTATTTTTGCTTTCATAGGTTTTTCCCAAACCAAAGTATCCCTGTGAATCATTTTTGAATAATCTGACAGCATTTAAGAAGACTTTTTCCGCTTTATCAAACTCTTTTTTCCTTAAATGGAGTTCTCCCAGGTTGAAATGACTTTCTTTTGATTCAGGGCTCAGTTGTACCAGTTTTTCATAAATGGGGAAGGCCTTTTCAAACTGGTTTTGAGCCATATAAGATTTTCCCAGCCACTGAAAAAGTTCCGGGTCTGTTTCATCTGATGTAATAAGTTTTTCCAGCAAGGGGATGGCTTTGTCAGAATCATTTTGATCTAAATACAATTTACCAAGCATTTTCATGGAAACCTTGTCCTGGTTATCAAGTTCTAATGCGGTCTCAAATACCTTTCGCGCGTCCTCCTTTTTTTTCTGCTCGAGAAAAATTAATC
>CBDUII010000136.1:0-6972 GCA_965367285.1 uncultured bacterium | reverse complement strand
TATACTCCACGAACGGCCAGTAGACTACGGCAGGGTAAAACAATATATATATACCAAAAAGGCCCGTGTAGCCGGTATGGTTACGGCCCATCTGTTCGGCATACACCCCCTGCATGTAGAATCTGTCGCATGGGTAGCGGAGAAGAAAGGACGTCTTATATGCCTTCTTCTTTCTTTTAAGCATCATCAGCTATCTCAAATATACCTCCCTGCATTCAAAAGATTCAAGGAAGCAGGTATTCTACGGTATAATGCTCCTTTTTTTTATCCTGTCCCTTATGAGCAAACCCATGGCCGTGACACTGCCTGTTGTGCTCCTTATATTAGACTACTATCCGCTTGAAAGAATAAAGCGGCAAGTTGCCGCAACCAAAAGGAGCTATCGCTCCGGTGAGCAAACAGAGCCTTGCATAAGGCGCTGTAATAATAACAACTTAACACCGCCTAAAAATTCTTCCCAAAAAGAGAAGCTTTTACGGTGTAATAGTATAAAGGATACAAAGAGGGCGTTGATCGAAAAAATGCCTCTCTTTGTGCTGAGCGGTTTATCCTCTGCTATAACCCTGTGGCACAGCAGACAACCGGTGCAATAAGGGTGCTTGATATCCATCCCCTGAGTGATCGCGTCTTTGCTGCAGTACGCGCTTACATATTCTACCTCTATAAGATGCTCCTGCCGATTGATCTGGCACCCCTCTACCCCTTCCCTAAGAAGCTAAATCTTTTTACCCTTGAATATGCCGGTTCGATTATACTGTTCTTTGCAATCACTTTTTTCTGCATACTCTCGTTAAAAAAGAGGAAGTTGTTTGCGTCTGTCTGGCTCTATTACGTGATTACCCTGCTGCCTGTTATTGGGATAGTGCAGGTCGGGTTCCAGGCAGCGGCAGACAGGTATACGTATCTTCCGAGTCTCGGGTCTTTTATTCTCCTGGGGTTGGGCGCCGGCGTCCTTTATGAAAAATTTAATAGAAAGGCATATACTGCGGCGCTCTTTGGTTTTGTGGTCATTATATTTAGCCTGCTTGGATACAGGACCATTCTACAGACAGCCATATGGAAAGACTCTGTAACCCTCTGGTCTCATGAGATTAGACTCTTCCCCCGAAGGTGCGGCTATATCAAATTATAATATGGGTAATACGTATCTTAAATTAGGTCGTTATCAAGAGGCGATTATAGAATATCAGACAGCTTTACGACTAAGACCAGATGATCCTGAAGCCCTTTACAAACTTGGAGTCATCTATAACCTTCAAAAACGATTTGAAGATGCTGTCAGGGAATGGACCGCTGCCTTATCAATCAACCCTGATTATGAGCTTGCTAAGAAAGGCCTTGAAGCAATTCAGGAAAGATGGAAGACAGAGGACAGTAGGAAGTAGGCAAAAAGAACTGCAAAATACCAAATTTCAAATAATTTTCAAATTCCAATTTTTTAATGACCAAAACAATTTCTCATAAAAATAGCTAAGGGTGGCATGGACAAGCGCTCTTTGCTTGTCCGTGTTTGGCTATCACGGACAAACAAAAACCGTTTGTCCATGCCACACAAATTACTCGAAAAAATGAATCAATTACGAACACTATAAAAAAGTTGCCGAAGGCCTAACTTGATAATGGGTGGCATTTAAAGCAATCCTAAATATTTCGAAGCGATTGCAAACATGGAATGAGACCATAAAAGAGGAGATACGGAGACTTGAATTTTATTTTCAAATATCTGCTCTGGAATAGTGTCTTTGACTCTTTCCAAAACCCAGTAATAGTGTTTTTCAGCTTTCTTTTTATCCCCATTCATCGAATAATAAATGGACATCCAGAAGTTCAGGAGCGGCCAGGCGCCGGCGCCTTTTTTTCGATGCAGGGTTTCGTACATCCAGCCGTCATAATCATCATGTTCATACCTGTAAATACCGCCGTTTACAACGAGCCTTTTTTCTATTTCTTTAATTGAAGCAACAATTCTTTTATCCTTTGCATCGTAAATTTCAAAGGGATATACCAGGCCAAGTATTGAAGCGTCTATTCTCCTGTCCGGCAAACTTCCGTAAGACCTGACAAAATAGCCCATAAAATGTTTGTCCAACTGTTTTCTCATTTCTTTCGCGATTTTTATCCATTTTTTGTTCGGGATGAGTTCATTGGCGCATTCAAGTCCTTTTATGCAGGCCGATAAAGAGTAGGTAAAATTTCCATAAAGATCAGGAAAGCAAAACCTTTCTTCCCATAGATCATTGGTTACTTCATTAAAATGATTTTTATCCCATACGCTGCTTATGCCGGTGGCAACGGTTTTTATTAGCTGGTGGAATTTTTTTGCCTTTTTTTTATCCGCTTTATAGTGATGCCAAACAGCAAACAAAACCGCGCCTGTTTGATCGGGCTGGAAATTGGTTAATGCCTTTAATCCATTTGGATAATATTTTTCATAAAATAATCCTTTTTCTTTAAACCCTTTCGCTCTTTTAAGACACCAATTGAAAAAATTTTCCTGTATCCCTTTAATTCCCAACATGTCGGCGGCAACACACGCGAAAGAAGCGTCCCTTGGCCAGACATAAAAATAATTTTTAGCGGATGCGGGATAATTGCTTTTTGTAGAGTCGGCAGCTACAATTCCGCCGTTATCCAGCGAACAATTTTTAATGACCTCTTTTGTTAATGTTATCAGTTTTTTAATTTTTTTTTTATTTGCCGGCTGTAATTTTTCCATTATCCAGGGGCTTACATCTTGCTGAAGTTTTTCATCATTATGTTATTGTCTCTTGTGTTTTGATATGTCAGATCATTTCAAGTCAACTATTCCTTTTTCTCAGCACGATGGCTGTGCGGGTAGGAAGATATACCTGGATGTAGCTTTTGAGGTTTGAATCCCCTTTAGTGATCATGCTGATGTAATTTTGAGGGGATTTTATGCGGCCATGACCCCCAAAATCTTTGCTGTCGCTATCCAATACCAGATCATACTTTCCCGGCAAAGCGTTTATAGTATAATCCGTGTGCGATTGAGTGGGATGGAAGTTGAAGAGTATAATTAACCCGGCCCTTTCAAATCCAAGCGCCATATCTGAATTATGCTCATGTAATAATGTGGATCCGGGTGATTCTAAAAGATTATAATTTTTTGCTATCTTTATCATGGCTTTATCAAATTCTGCTAAGAAGTGATATCGCAAATTGACATTATCCCGTAAATGCCATTGCCGCCGCGCGTAATGATAAGACCAGTTGTTTCCCTCCCGGGGAAAGTCTATCCATTCCGGATGTCCGAATTCATTGCCCATGAAATTCAGATAACCTTCTCCGCCAGTTGTGAGTGTAATAAGCCTGATCATTTTGTGTAAGGCAATACCGCGATCGACTTTCAGGTTGTCATCTGAAACGCTCATATGTTCATACATCTCTTTTCCGATCAGACGGAAAATGATAGTTTGATCCCCGACGAAAGCCTGATCGTGAGATTCGGCATAGCTGATGGTTTTTTCATTCTGACGTCGGTTATTGAGCTCATACCATAATTCGCTCATTTTCCAATCTTCTTCCCGTTCATGTTTAATGATTTTTTTCCAAAAATCAGTCAATCCACTCCCCAATCGACCGTCAAAACCTTGTCCTACGTCTTACTGCGGCCTGGCAGTTCCCGGCATTCCACCCATATCTTCAGCGATAGTTAATGCGTCCGGCCGTACTTTATGAATTAACTTATTGGCTAAAGCCAGGTAAGTAATAGCGTCTTCATCAACATATTCATTGTAATACTCATCATAGGAAATAAAATTCCTTCCTAACCCGTGATGCAAATATAACATGCTTGTGATGCCGTCAAAGCGAAATCCGTCGAAGTGAAATTCATCAAGCCAATAACGACAGTTAGAAAGAAGAAAGTGCAGAACTTCTTTTTTTCCATAATCAAAACAACGTGAATCCCACGCTTCATGATTGCCGCGCGCTCCCTTATGAAAGTACTGGTATTCCGTGCCATCAAAGCGGCTTATCCCTTCTACCTCGTTTTTCACGGCATGAGAGTGGACAATATCCATGATAACGCTCAGACCGAAGCCATGAGCAGCGTCTATAAGTTCCTTTAAATCATCAGGGGTTCCGAACCGGGAAGAGGTAGCAAAGAAATTAGCTACATGGTACCCAAAAGACCCATAATAAGGATGCTGTTGAATTGCCATGAGCTGGATGGTGTTGTAACCCGCACTGACTATTCGGGGGAGAATGAGGTCTTTAAATTCATTATATGATCCTATTTTCCATTCTTCCTGTGCCATTCCAATGTGGGCTTCATAAATCAGGGGAGCTTCATGTTCGTTTCGTCTAAAATCGCGGTGTTTCCAGGAGTAAGGTTCAGGAGGCTGCCAGATTTGGGCGTTAAAGATTTTGGTTTGTTCATCCTGGACAACATAGCGGGCGTATGCCGGAATACGTGAGCCACGACCGCCGTCCCAATGCATGGAAAGCCGATAAATATCTTTATGATGAAGTTTTTCAAAGGGAAGCCTTATTTCCCAGTCTCCGTGGTCATTAATTCTTTTTAAGGCAAAAGCAGCTTTATCCTTCCATTGACTGAAGTCTCCCGTCAAATAAATAGACATAGCCTTTGGAGCCCATTCGCGAAAAACCAGTTCGTTTTTTTTGAAATGAAGTCCATAGTATTCATGACCGGAGGCAAAACTTTCCAATCCCCCTGCTTCTTTAATGATCTGGTTTTCCATTGTTTTCAGGTACCTCATGCGCCATTTAATTTTTTTAGTGTAGGGGACCAGGTAAGGGTCACGGTGAACCAGTTCAGGAATGGCCTTGGAATGCTTTTTCATAATTAGGGGAACTTTGTCTGCCGCTCCTTCAGAGAGTTTGTCATCCCAACGCGGGGACACCTGTCATCCCAGCGAAAGCGGGGATATATAATAGATTCCCGACCAAGCCGGGAATGACAAAAAAACATAGGGACTTTACGCCCATGGTTATTACCTTTCGCCACGATGTGGTTTTTAGAATTAGAAGCTGCCTGCTGACAACCGACATCCGACAAATGACTTTTAATTACATGGGTTTTGCCAGCATTTGCTCATAGATATCCATGTAATGCTTAGCGGTAACAGCGCAATTAAATGTAGCGGCGCTTTCTTTCATAATCCTGGCAATCTGTTTTTTCTTCGTGGCTGCCGGTAGTTTGTAAAAAGCCATTACCTGATCAATAGCCCAACTCAAACCATTGCTGTCATAATGGTTAAACAGGAAGCCGTTTCCTGAATCTTTGGCACAGTCAAGAGGAGAAACTGTATCGTGAATCCCGCCGGTATTGTGGGCGATAGGTAGAGAACCATAAAACTGACAGATCATTTGCGGCAAGCCGCAGGGTTCAAAAAGAGAAGGCATTAATATAAAATCAGAAGCAGCATAAGCAAGCCGGGAAAGCTGTTCATCAAAGTTACATATGGAAACTCTCTTGTGAAAATCATGCCGCTTCACAATTTCATGAAAATGCCGCTGGTAAGAACCGTTAGCTACTACTACGATTTGCAGGTTGCTTTTCCAGTATTTCGAAATAACCCGGAATAAAATATCCGTCATTAATTGACAACCTTTTTGCACGGGATCCAGCCGGGAAGGCCAGAAAAAGAGCGGAGCTTTATCGTCACGAATAAGGCCAAGGCGTTCCTGGAGTTGCTGTTTATTCGCAAGTTTTCCCCGGGTATGATTTCGAGCATTATAATTGCGTGCCAGAGCCTCATCATTAATCGGAGTGTAACTGGGATCAGGGGAGTTGAGAACACCGGCAGCGAAACCTGTTTTGCTCTTATTTGTAAACTCTGATCTTATGGTTCCATTGATGAAATGATGCTGACCGTTTACCACTTCCCGCAGAAAAGTTGGACTGACCGTATTGATATAATGAGCCGCAAAGACACCGCTGGTTAAAAGGTCTACAGTGTTGCAACTCCGGTTTCCTTCATAATTGTTTGGGATGCGATCAAAAAAAAGATACTGCCAGAATTCTGCCGCGTCTATACCTGTATTTTCTATCCACTCCATAGTTACTTTTAATGTATGGATATTATGCACCGTAAACAGACAGGGTATATTCAGTCTTCGAGCCATTGCCGGTATTAGGCCGGTCATCCAGTCATTGCAGTGAATAATATCTGGATTGACTCTCGGGATAATGTTATTGATAACCTCCCGCTGAAAGACAAGGGATACATTAATGTTCCCGCCCTGGTACCCATCATAAACCTGATCCCGGTAATAAAACGCCCTGTCTTCCGCTAAATGGATTCTTTCGTCGGGCAATTTGCTTTTGTATATCCGGAGTCTTTCATTGATAAATTTACCGATGTCTATATTAAACATCTTTCGATAATGAGGCAGGGCAACATGTATATCTACTCCCTGTTCAAACAGATTACTCACGAGCGTTGCGGAGACATCAGCGAGACCACCGCCTTTTGCGGTCAGAAAGTTCGCCATATTCCCCATACCATTTGGCAAATAGGTGATCTCCGGCGTTACAATCAGAATTCTCGGATTATTTTTAGACTTTAATTTTTTTTTGCTCATGTTTCTGAAAAGTTTTTTATAAAACAGGCATCAGTAAACTAAGATTTTACTTTCTGTCCTTTTTTAAATATAGCATTATTATAGTAACATTTGAAAAACTTCACAATTTGTTGAAATTATGAGGTTTAGCTGAATTGCAAACCGTTTTTCTTGCACAGGTAATGATGAAATAATACATTACGGTATAAACTAAGCTCAGCTTCGCAGGCTCAGGATGACATCGTAGAACGGGTAGCTAAATCTGCCATGGTGAACTCGTGAATAAGACTATTATTGCAAGAGAAAAGTTTCAAATTTGTCAACTTATTTAGTTGAGATATCACGGCAAATTCATTCTTTTTTCGGATGGGAAAATATTATCGATCCAAATTCCGCTTTTATGTAAAGTAACCATTCATCAAT
>CBDUII010000135.1:0-7013 GCA_965367285.1 uncultured bacterium | reverse complement strand
CTGTAGCATCATCCACCATATTCATTAAACAACATTTCTTGCCTCGTTCCTCAAACCATGCATGGTGGCTGCCATCCATCTGAACCATCTCCCCAAAATGTGCTTTACGCTCTCTCCAGTTGCGGTGATTCTTTCTCCTTCGACGATTTTGCCATAATCCGGCTTTTATTAGCCATCGCCGTAATGTCTCATGATCTATTTTGTACCCATCCTCCTCTAATTTCTCTGATGCCAGAGTAGGTCCGAAATCCTCATAACGCTTACTATACCTCGCCATTATCTTATCTCTTATAATTTTATTTTTACTCCTGTTTGATGGTTTCCCTCGACTACGGTGCAGCAAACCAATATCTCCTTCTAAACTATAACGCCTGTATACACGCCTGCAATGTCTGTACGAAATACGCAATATAACTGATCCTTTCTTGATGCTGAGCTCTCCGGATTTTATCCTTGATAACACCACTAACCGCTCCCTCTCTTTCTGACTCATTATTAGTCCTCCTTTCATTGGTGCCTCCTTTCGGACACCAGTTTATGAGGACTTTTCTATTGAGTTAAAGGGAGGACATTATCATAGAGTTACGACAAGTGCAGAATTTTTTCTTGACAATCATTCATTTTCAATATACTCTCTCAATTTCTCAATTTATAAAATTATTAAAATAATTACAATTTTTAGTTAACAAAATTAAAGGTAAGGCAAGTACCTTCCGATACAACAACAAGAAGTTCAATGCGAAAGAAGGGATATTTGTTTTTTATGTTGGAAATATATTTATAGGGGAGGAACAAGGCGATGAAAAAGATAAGTACGATTTATGTTTTAATTTTAACACCAACCTTTGTGTTTTTCGCTGTTTCATCAGTTCAAGCTCAGGGGCAGCTAAGCCAAGTCATTCCTGGACAGTTTATTGTTGTTTTAAATGATGTGGTGGAGGATCCTGGGACCGTTGCCCAAGAGATAGCAGCACAGCATGGGTTGATTCTAAGGCATGTCTATTCTGTGGCCACTTAAGGGATTTTCGGCGCACATTCCAACTCAGAGACTGCAGACAGTGCAGGCTGATCCCAGGGTAGATTTTATTGAGCCTGACCAGGTTGTCCATGCCATAAAAGGTCCTCCTCCTGGCAAAGGTGGTGGAGACGATAAGGAAAAGGAACCTCCTCCTCCACAGATTATTCCTACAGGGATTGATCGCGTTGATGCCGATTTAAGTTATACGGCTAAAATTGACGGCTATGATGACAGTTTAGATGTAGATATCGCTATTATCGATACAGGGGTGAGCAAAAAGCATCCGGATCTTAATTTTTATGCAGGTGTGTAACTGTTGCCGGCGCTGGAAAACCAGGTGGCGACGATGATAACGGTCATGGTTCCAACGTTGCAGGGGTTGCTGCTGCTATTGATAATGATATCGGTGTGGTCGGCGTAGCTCCTGGCGCCAGACTGTGGTCAGCAAAAATTCTTGATAAATGGGGATCAGGAACGATTGCCGGTGTCATAGCTGGTATAGATTGGGTAACAACAAATGCTGGCGAAATCGAGTCTGCCAATATGAGCCTGGGTTGCGAGTGCCAGAGTGATGCCTTTGATACTGCTATAGCAAACTCTGTTTATGCGGGTATTGTCTATGTAGTAGCTGCTGGGAATAGCGCTAAAGATGCAACCACCTTTAGTCCTGCCAACCACCCTGATGTTATTACTGTATCAGCCATTACAGATACTGATGGTCAGGGCGGTGGAAACGGCCCTTCAAGTAGTTGGGGTGGTGAAGACAGGAATGGAGACGGAATAGATTGATGGGCAAGATGATACCTTTGCCTGGTTCAGCAATTTCGGCTTTTATGTTGACATAGCTGCCCCAGGAGTGGATATTTTATCCACCTGGAAAGGAGACAAGTACAACACACTTAGCGGGACCAGCATGTCCTCACCACATGTTGCAGGCGCTACTGCTTTATATCTTGTCACCAATCCCGGAGTAAGCCCTGCGCAAGTTCGTGATGCGCTTATTATTGGCGGCACCCCTCAATGGGATACTACTAATGGCTTTACGGGTGATCCCGACGATGATCCAGAGCCCTTAGTCGATGCAGAATCCCTATAACCTCTCTCTCTGGCAGAAGAACCTTATTATAGGAGAAATATTTGTCTTTTTAGCCTTTTCTCCTGCGGCAAATGGTGGCAGCGAGGAATTGGGTTTTGCCTCTGATAAGGGAATAGGTCTCTCTATCAGAACAGACAAAGCCGCTTATCTCTCCGGAGAGCCAATCACAATAGTTCTGACCGCTTTTAATCATACCAGGAATAAGGTAATCTTTTATTTTAATAGTAGCCAAAAATATGATTTTTTTTATCCAGGATCAGCAAGGAAAAGAGGTATGGCACTGGTCGAGAGACAAAATTTTTGCTATGGTCTTGGGAACGGAGGTTCTGGGACCTGAGAAAAATGATATAGTTTATACAGAAAAATACAAAGGAAACCTTGAAGCAGGCTACTATAAGATCACGGGTGCCATTGTTGCCAGAAACAAACCTATATCAGGAAGCCTTGTTATTAAAATAAAGTTGTCACCGTATTTTTTAGTTCCGAGTTCTTGCATAGTTTTTAGGCATTATGTAATCTTCGCGCTGCTAAAGCAAAAAATAAATGCTTGTAAAGTGGGGTCAGACCCCCCTTGATTTTCTTGATTTAAATTTTCCATCTACTATTCTAAAATAATGATAAAAATTCAGGAAGAAGATTTTCTCGTGGATAGCGAGGTCAGAAACCTTCGATCTCAATTCAAAAATACCGGTGCAGTGGCGACTTTTATCGGCACTGCCCGTGAATTTTCCAAAGGCAAACAAATCAGAGAACTCTTCTTTGAGTCTTATGAGGAAATGGCTATTAAAAAATTGGAAGAGCTGAGAGAAGAGGCCATTAAAAAATTTGATGTTTTTGACCTTGCTGTCATACATCGTATCGGCGAAATTAATATTGCTGAAGATATTGTGCTGATCATTGCTATTGCCGAACATCGAAAAGCCGCATTTGAAGCCTGCGAATGGGCGATAGATGAATTAAAACGAACCGTTCCTATCTGGAAAAAAGAAATCACCACTGACGGAGAAGTTTGGGTTGAAAAACATCCATGATATTAGTTAATGAAGCCCAAAAAATCATTCTGGAAAAACTCCTGCCCCTTGAGCCTGAAAAAATTCCTTTGCTAAACGCGGTCGGAGCGGTTCTGCATGAAGATATTTACGCGCAAAGGGATAACCCGCCGGCTGATAATTCTGCTATGGACGGTTATGCCCTTCGTTTTGAAGATGTTTCGTCCGCTGATCAAGATAATCCCCCATCATTAAAAGTCATTGAAGATATACCTGCCGGCCAAAAGCCTTCAAAATCCATCCACCCCGGAGAAGCATCCAGGATTATGACCGGAGCCCTGATACCTGACGGCGCTGATACCGTGGTGATGGTAGAGGACACAGAGTGGCAGGACCACAACCAAATGGGCTACCGCCCGGATACCCAACAAAAACTTTGTCAAAAAAGCAAAGTTTCGCAAGTTAGTAATATAGAGAAGAAAAACGGTTCTGTCTTGATCTTGAAACCGCAAAAAAAAGGAAGCCACATCCGAAAACAGGGAGAAGACTTTAAAAAAGGCGATCTTCTTCTTTCAAAGGGAAACCCTGTAACATCATCGAACATCGGTATTATCGCCACAGCAGGGTACGCCAAATTATCCGTTTACCGAAGACCGGTAGTGGCAATATTATCTACAGGCGATGAATTAGTTGATGTGGACGCAAAACCTGAAGATTATCAAATCATTAACAGCAATACTTATCTTCTCGCGTCCCAGGTTCTGGAAAGCGGAGCTAAACCTGTCTTGTTAGGAATTGTTCGGGACCGGAAAGATGACATAAAAGAAAAACTGAAATCCGCTGATAAGGCTGATATTATCATCACATCAGGCGGAGTTTCTGTAGGGGATTATGATTTTGTTAAAGACGCCATTCAGGATTTGGGAAGTGAAATCGTATTCTGGAAGATCGCTATGAAGCCGGGAAAGCCGTTGACTTTTTCCATGCTTGGCAAGCGTCCTCTCTTCGGTCTTCCCGGCAACCCGGTTTCTTCTTTTGTTTCTTTTGAGCAGTTTGTGAGACCCGCTATCCTGAAAATGAGCGGGCATGCCGACCTGTTCCGCAAAACCATCCGCGCCATCCTTACCGAAGATATTAAGAAAAAAAATAATGGCCGAAGACACTTCCTGAGATCTACTTTAACTTATAAAAAAGGAAGTTATTTTGTTTCCGTATTGAGTGGTCAGGGTTCCAGCATGCTTGCTTCATTAGCTTCCGCCAATTCTCTTCTCATTATTCCTGAATCAGAAACAAAACTGAAATCCGGGCAACAAGTTGAAGTGCAGGTTTTAAAATCTTTTTAGCGCACGGACCAGACGGATTTAGTTGTTTTCCTTTCAGTCTCAAAAGAGAAAAGCTTCTGCTTTCGTCATGTTTTTACGTAAATATCGTGTTTTTTGCTTGCTTTTTTTGGTAAATAGGTATTCAATCTAATACTTGTACCTATTGTACATAAACATGGAGTTATGGCAAATGGTAAATAGTATAGCAAGAAAGAATTTTTACACCTCGCAAATCTTATACAAATTCTGCAATTTTTTATACCCAAATATGTTATAATCTTTGGATTTCAAAGGTTTATATGACTGCTTACCAATGAGCTTTTTAGTATATATGGGCAGCCAGAATACCCAAAGTGTTACAGAGTGATGCAATGAACAACCGCACTCATGAAATTATAACTAAGAAAGCGCATATTCTCCAGATATTATTGGAACAGTCCATAATGGAGGAGAGCATCGAGCTGCGAATTAACAACCAGAGTCAGATTTTTACAACTTTCATGGTAGACCTCCATCCTGTAAAAGCGGGACAGAATACACCTGATAATGAGCCGTTTTCATATTTGAAGGAGGAACAATACCTGTTACTGAAACCTCCTGTTTCTACTGAGGGTAACGCGCAGTTCAGCAAAGGGGAACAAATATACATACTTTTTTTTAGCGGAATTAACGCTTTTGAAGCTAATGTGTCTTATGAACAAGTCATTGACACGAAAGGTAAGCAGGCTATCCAAGTAGGTTTTCCGCGACAACTAAAAGTTGTTCGCAGTCGTAAATATCTTCGAGTTAATGGGATACCCAATTCCAAAATCAAAGTTATTGTTGCTATATCGAAAAACCCTATTGAGGTTCCCATCATAGATATGAGCACCAGCGGTCTATCCTTTTGTGCGCTACAGTCTTGCGACCTCCTCTCTATCAATAAAAAAATTCCTCTGATTATAAGCGTCCTCGGCAAGAATAGCCTGTCTATCGATGGCATCATTTGCCATTACACATCGAACCTCAGATATTGTAATAAATGCAATAACAAACCTACGTGTGATGAAAAGATTGGCGCCCAAAAAGCAGTTTGTGGCACAGAGTTCTTCTCTATCAATCACGTTCAGAATAAGCGGATAAAAGAACTAATATTCTTGATACAGAGGGAATACCTATTAAATGAAAAGAGGGACCTCATAAACTTTAACGAAAAGCTTGAAAGACAGGTAAAGGAAAAGACCGACAAATTGAGAGAAAAAGATGTTGAACTTCTGGAGATGGACAGGATTACAGGTATAGCTACATTAGCCGCAGGTATAGCCCATGAGATAAACAACCCAATGGGTTTTATAAAAAGCTCAATTCATTATATAAAAAAGGGTACTGATAAAATTATTAGAGTGGCAAAATACTGGGATGATAAACCTGTCCCGGAACCTCTTCTAAAAGAGTATAAAGACTATTGCACTCAGATAAACTTTAATGATTTAACAAGTTCCTTTAACGAAAAATTTGACAGGATAAAAAAGGGAACAGAAAGAATCATGCAAATAGTAAAAACCCTGAAGGACTTTTCCAGAGTTGACAGTGCAGGTTTTAGTGAGGTAGACATTAATCAAAGCATTGAAGATGTACTACAGATTATAAAATCTCAGGGTCATGAGAATGTGGAATTTATAAAGGAGTTTCAGGAAGGAGTGCCCTCTATGGAAAGTTCTGCAACGGATATAAATCAATGCCTGCTCCAGACCATTCAAAATGCCACAGATGCTGTAGAAAATAATGGTATGATAAAAATAATTACTTCATTCATTAAAAATGATATCGGAGTCCAGGTAAAGATAATTGATAATGGAAAGGGGATGTCCCCCGAGGTGTTGAAACAGGTATTTAATCCCTTTTTTACCACAAAACCGGTTGGTTCAGGAACAGGTATAGGACTATCAATGATTGAAAGAATAATAAAACGACACGGCGGCAAGATCGATATTTCCAGTAAAGAGAATTTAGGGACAACCGTTACAATGAAATTTCCGCTTATCAGCGGCTTGGTGAAGAAGTTGGCAATCCTCGAGGGGTTTGATTTGTAATATATGAATCAGAGTACTAAGGTATCTTTACAGAGCTGTGATCAGCGAGCACAAAGCGATATTCAGTGGACTTTCCCTGAGAACTTTCCAATACAATATTTCTTCCAAAAAGGCTGTGAGAAATACGGCTTTTTACATTTGATATAGTACTCTTTTCCATGAGCACGCTCTGTTCGATTTTACTGTTTTCTATTACGGCATTATTACCTATAGAGGTATAGGAACCGACAAAAGAATCGGTTATTTTGCAACCTTTTCCAACAATCACCGGCCCGCATATATCAGAGTTAATAATTTCCGTGCCTTCCTCAATCAACACATTTCCGGTAATCTTTGACTTTTCATCAACATTTCCTTTAATATTGGATTCAATATTGTCCAGCAGAAAGCGATTGGCATCTAAAATTTCTTCAGGCCGCCCGGTATCTTTCCACCATTCCTTGACAATATGAGGCTGCACCACATAACCATTTTCTATCAAGTATTGAATAGCGTCCGTAATTTCCAGTTCATTCC
>CBDUII010000134.1:0-7029 GCA_965367285.1 uncultured bacterium | reverse complement strand
AGACCTCGTACTCTTCATTCAAAAGCGGAGAGGGATCAAAGGAGGCAGCTCTGGTGAATGGTATGACTTCATTGACACAAAAATGCCTGGTGACAAAATCTTCGTCCTCTTGGAGAGTAGGCCTGGCATCAGGATGTTTCTCAGCAGAAAACACTCTGAGCTTATGACCCAATTCCACCCAAGCCCTTCCAACTAATTCCGCGTGAATCGAGGGTCCATTGGCGGCATTCCAAAGACACATCATTCCTATTTTCATTCATTCTCCTTCTATATAGGAAGTCAAAATTTGCTTGATAAGATGATAAATCCGTTTGGATTTTATTGATAAACCTACACTTGGCTTAGAGAATTTATGAGGAAACGGAAAACCTATATAGGTCAAGAACCTATCACTATTGTTAAAGTGTATGAGAGTTATTGTAATTCTAGGTAACGCAATCGACAATCTTTTAAGATAAGATTTATTTTGTGGTTCTACTCGACATATAATTGGTTGTAATATATAACCATTATTATGTTTTGTGATAAAATCTTGTAAAATTAGAAAATTTTCTATCCAATTCCGTTCTTCATAAGGGTCATCTAATAAAACTAATCGACTAAATGAAACAATATTATTGTCAGGCTGTGTTACTTTTATTTCTTTGAGTATATCTATGACTTTATCGCCATTTTTGTAATTTTCCAAAATAGCTGTGGCAATTATTTCTGCTCCATTTTTTGCACTTTCATTTAACTGTTGTCTGATAAACGCCAGCCCATCAAATACTAACCTTACTGGGAACGGAATTTTGGAAATAATTGTTCCCTTTAATGAGTCAATATGAAAATTATCAGTTCGAAGATAAAGTGTCGCAATAAACCCTCCAAGGCAGGTTATGGCGACAACATATGCTTCCGACGCGTTTTTTATTCAATCTCTATTTCGAGACATAAATTCAGAAACATTGGGCTTCTGTATAGAATCGTTGATACTCTTTTTCGAAGGTGCCTTATAATTCTTTTGCTATCTTAGAATCTTTTTTGTCAAGATCCTTTTCCTCGCCTAAGTGGTGATAGCTTAAATCATGCCCCATTCTTGACCCAAGTTTGATTAAGGCCGCTAAATCTGACTTATATTTTTCAAGATTACTACTCATCAGGTTCCCTCTGGTTTTACTCAGCTAACGAATAGGGTTTTATCCATAATGCCCCGAGATAAGAGATAGGATGTATGTTCCATCTATTATTATATTAAAAAGCAAACATGGAAAATTTGATGCTTTTTTTAATACTATATTGAATGTGCCTATGAAAAGCAATAGTAAATTTAGACCCTATCCAAAATTAAAACTGATGGATAATAATATCATCAATTGATTTTTTTTATCAAAAATTAATGACAGGCCACTTCTTTATTGTTACAAAATGTAAGTAGAACCGAAAGACCATACGCTTTGCGGCCTCCAAAAACTTATCCGGCAGATGTTTTTTCATCCCTTTTATTTAGTTTTCTGTTATTATTGTTTTAAGGTGGACTTCTGGCTAAAGAGTTTTAGAAATTAATGGAGAATTAACTATGAATAACCAATTAATTAAAATGAAAATAGATGAGTTGCCGATGGATTTAAAGAAAGAAGCTTTAGAATATATTGAGTATTTAGTATTGAAATCCAAGAAAGGTGAAAAAAAGGAAAAATTCAGGTTTGACTGGGAAAATGGTTTGCATGAATTTAGAGAAAAATATACCTCTGTTGAGTTACAACATAAAGCTTCGGAGTGGAGGTAATGTTTCTAATTGATACGAATATATTTTTAGAAGTGTTATTGGGACAAGAAAATAAAGAAGCATGTAAGGAATTTTTAGATACAAATGTCGGCAATCAATATATCTCAGATTTTTCCATACATTCCATAGGGATCATTTTGTTCAAAAATGATAAGGAAAACACTTTTAGAACATTTTTAGATGATGTTATCGTCTAAAGTTAAAATTCTTTCTTTATCAAAGGAAATGTATAAAGATTTGTCCGAAGTTAAAAATGACTCAAACTTAGATTTTGATGATGCTTATCAATTTAAAATGGCTGAAGAATATGGTCTAACGATAATTACAATGGATAAAGATTTTAACAAAGTCTCGGAAAAGATTAAAATCATATTTATAGATAATAAAACTATATAATCATAATACCTTATCAACAAATTCTTGTGGAAATCGGGTGGGACGGCCATTGCTATTGATACAGGCCAGTTTGGCGTTTCCTGTCACAATGGTTCTTCCATCTTTTTTGTCTGTTATTACATGATAAATAGTAAAGCTTGCTTTTTTTATCTCCGGGATTTCTGTTGAGATTAACAATGTTTCACCGTAACGCGCGGGAGATATATATTTAATCTCTACCCTGGAAACCGTGAAGACAATTCCTTTTTTCTGCCATTCGGCCAGGGATATTCCTTTTGATTTTATGTATTCTGTCCTCGCTCTCTCAAAATAGCGAAGATAATTGGCATAATATACCACTCCGCCGCAATCCGTATCTTCATAGTAAATGTTGATTTCAAGCATGAATTAAAAAAAAGTTGTCAGAGATCGGTTGTCAGGAGTCAGCAAGCTGATAACTGAAAGCCGATGGCTAACGGCTGATTCACGATTTTAGCAGTTCTTTAAATTCTTTAGTTAACAAAGGAACTATGTTAAAGAGATCTCCGACAATTCCATAATCGGCTATTTTAAATATATTGTCGTCAGGGTCTTTATTAATTGCGACAATATATTTAGAAGTGGCCATACCGGCAAGGTGCTGGACAGCGCCTGAAATTCCACAGGCAATATAGAGTTCCGGAGTTACTGTTTTTCCGGTTTGGCCTACCTGGGAGGAATGGTCTCGCCACCCGGCATCCACAACAGCCCTGGACGTTCCGACAGCGGCTCCAAGGGCATTTGCCAGTTCCTCCAGGATTTTAAAATTCTCCGGCCCTTTTATGCCGCGGCCCCCGGAAACAATAATCCTTGCTTCAGTCAAATCCAGTTTTACACCGGCATCCAAAACAAACTCCGTTACAATCGTTCTGATTTCTTGAGAATCAAATTCAACAGATATTTTTTCAATATTGCCGGTCAGTGATTCATCTTTTTCAGGTGGTATCATTACGTTGGGTCTAATGGATACGATTTGTGGTAATGCATCTTTCCCGGTAATTTTAATGTGAGCCTTGCCCGCGTAGACAGGACGGATGGCTTCTAATTTCCCTTTGTCATTTAGTGAAAACTCTATGCAGTCAACGAAAAGAGGCGCTTTTAAGCGGGTGGATAACTTTGGGGCCAGGTCCTTTCCCTGGGAGGTAGCTCCCATTAAAAGTATTTCCGGTTTTCTCTCATTAATCAGTTTTGTTAATGCGCCGGTATAACCGTCAGAGGTATAATTTTTTAATTGTGGGTTTTCAAGGAGGTAAATTTTCTTTGCTCCATAATGGAAGAGCTCTGAGGCAAGGCTTTCTACTTCATGTCCTAACAAAAGAACAGCGCATTCTGTATTTAATTTTTCCGCAAAGGTTAAAGCCTGTCCGAGAGATTCAAAACTTACTCTTTTCAGCTTTCCTTCTTTATGCTCCGCAAGAACCCAAACTTCACCGGCCATAACTATCTTTCCCACTTGCCAACAGATCTAAAAATGGGTAAATCAAGAATCCATTCGACTTCCCAAATTTCTCCAATAGTTCCCAACCCTAATAAGAACAAATAAATAACCATGACTGAAAGACCTATTTCCCCTTTATATTTTTCCCAAAAATTCCTGATTGGCTGGAAAATACCGGGTCGTGCTTTTTCATTTTCTTTTGATTTTGCTTCTTCGTTCATTGGTTTTTCTTGTTCCATAATACTCCTTACATTAAATGGGACGCAGATTTCCGCGGATAACGCAGATATAATAAATATTTAAAAAAATTAAATCTTTAAAATCTGCGCTAATCTGCGTCCTAAATAATAACATTCAAACAACTTTTGCTTCTTCACGAAGAAGCTTAACTAATTCTCTGGTAGTCTCCTCTTCAGTCCCTTCAAGAATTTTTCCTCCGCTTCTCTCTGGTGGAAGAGAAATAGAGAGTGATTTTACAAGAGAGCCTTCTTCTCCTACTTGATTTTTTTCCAGACCAACTCCGGCCAGGTCAAGTTTGATTATCTCTTTTTTCTTAACTGACATAATCCCTTTCATAGAAGGCAAACGGGGAGTATTCAAATCCTTCTGACAGGTAAACAAAGCAGGCAAGGGTATCTCTATCACTTCGCTTCCTCCTTCCATCTGCCGTTTTGCTGTAGCGGTATGATAGTCTTCAGAAAAATTCAACTCGGTAATGACGGACACATGTGGAATATTCAACATTTCTGCAACAGCCTGGCCAACGAAAAAAGCATCATCATCCACTGCCTGTTTTCCGCAAAGGATTAAATTATACTCCATGCCGCCAATTACTTTGGCCAGAATGGATGCCGTAACATAATTGTCTGAACTATTGAACGCGTCATCTTGAATATGATGCGCGTGGTCAGCGCCCATAGCCAGGGCTGTCTTTATCGCTTCTCGCGCCCTATCCGGCCCTATAGTAATTACAGTCACTTCTGTTCCCTCTTTTTTCTCTTTTATACGCAGGGCTTCTTCTACAGCAAATTCATCATAAGGGTTTAAAACAAACTGGACCTGATCGGTAGTAATTTCTCTGGAGCCTTCTTTGATGGCAATTTTTGTAGCTGTATCGGGAACTTGTTTGACACAAACGATTATCTTCATGATTTTATCAAAGCTTTCAGTTTTCAGCCGTCAGCTCTCGGCTTTAAAATGAAGTCACAAATCAATAACGAACACATAGTGTAATAGTATAAAAGATCGCATCAATAGATTTCAAGGTTGAATAATCATATGAGGAATTTCTTTTTCTGATAATTCCTCTGAAACTTTATTAGCCCGTTTTTGGTTTTTATATCCACCCACTAAAACATGATGTGTAATTTCTTTTTCATCCCCTATTGAAAACAAGTATGGAGAATATCTTCTTTTACGAAAACTTTGTATTATTTTGTATGCTTCTGTCTCGTTTTTTAAAGAACCAAGAGAAATCGCATATGGTAATTTTTTAACAGTAGCATGTTTGGTGTATTTACCTTTTATCAACCTTCCCGCAAAATGGTCTGCATCTGTCCCTGTTCTAAATCTGCCTATTACAACCCGAAACTGTAAATCTTCACTTTCTTCGGCAGATTTAACAAGGTATGCCGCAAAGCCGGCTTTGCGTAAGCTATTAGCTTTTTTCATGGCCAACGCCCATTTTTTGTGAGAAGACGCCTGAACTACAAATGGAAATTTACTGCTGAGTATTTCGGTTTTTTGCTTTCGAAATAACTCTTTTTTAATTTTCCATTCCTCGCTTTCTTCCACAAAAGTGATATTTTTAGTTCCGAAACTTAATAAATCATCTGATGAAAATTTTTGCAGAAAAGATGCGATTACCTGGTTTCCTTCTTTGCGAATATGTAAGCTTTTAATAGTTACTTTTATATTTTTGTTTTGCTCCGCGATATTGGATTTGTATTGTTTCCATCCCGCCAGGTTAATATTTTTTTTACGATAATTTTCGGATGAAAAATCATCCGAATAATATGAAAAGTGTTTTTCCATATCCTTGTTTTCCCAACTCTGCCTCCAGCCGGATAATATCTCTAAAATATCATCTGCCACTAACACGTTTTCTCCGGGTAGAGGTACCGCGCTGACTATTAATTTTTTCTTTGTATCCTTACGGATTCCAGCTCGAATGTTTTTCCACTCTGTCCATTGGTCGCGAATAATTTTAGCAGCCTTTTTGTTTCTGATTTTGGCTGTTTCTTCGCTTAAATTGTCAAAAGACAAACGTGTACCAATTTCCAATCCATTAATGTTATTATGCAAAAATTTTTCTTTATTTAACTCCCACAGGGCTACCAGCATCTTATAAAATAAATTACCTTTTTGCGGCTTTACTTTATTCAAAATACCGGATAATGTATCACCAGAGGCAACTATGTAAGTTAATAAACCTTTTGAGGAAGTTTTTTTATCAGTTGAGTCAAGCTTTTTTTCAGTTGTTTTTGGAACTTTAGCCGCTATTTTAACATCGCTCTTAGCCGTTATTTCCGCTTTCTTTGATTTTTCCGGTTTCTTTTCAACAACTTTTTCTTCAGTTTTACTCTCCACTGTGACCTTAACCTTTTCCGATGCTATCGGTTTTTTTACTTCTTTCTTTACTACCACGTTGGTTTTTTTAAATTCTTCAGCTTTTGGGGAAAGAGGAGGTTTTATTTTTTCCTTTTCCTGTATTAGCCCTGGCGTCTCAGCGGCTTTCCGGGGTAAAGTTTTTTCTTTTAACGAAGGCGGTGATAATGCTATAGACATATTTTTTTTGAAATCCACTGCCAGAGAATATTTTTCTAAAATGGTTCCTTTATCTAATGACGCTTTTACAATAAGATCAAATGAAGGGTAAAAAAGGGGTTTATCAGAGATAATTCTAATTAATTGCTGATCACTCGATACAAACTCAATTGGCTCAAGAATATGCAATTCATCTACTACTTTAGAACGCTTGGCTCTCAACAAAGCGTAATCCTGAGGGGTTCCGATAGAAACCTTTAACCCTTTTTTTGTGTCATTTTTGACTATAATTTCCGCATAAAACTTTTCACCAAAAGAACTCTTTACTTTAATCTCCTTTAAAGAAAAAGAATATGCCTCGTAAGGAAAGAAAAGACAAAGAATAAAAGCTAAAAAAATCAACTTGTACTGATTAATTGAAACCATAGAGGACCTGGCGCGGCAAAGTTGCAACCAAAAGTGATTTAGGCGCTGTTTGGTTGTTATTTTTACAGCGCCTTATGCAAGGCTGGTCACAAAGGAAAGGGGAGAAAGGAGTTCTGGAGTTAAGGGGTTTTGTTTTAACTCTCCAACTAACAACTATTTTACTCACTAACTCATTTATCTCCCTTTCTCCATAATTTTTTTGTGTCTTAGTGGCTCA